>WFNC01000195.1 GCA_015488785.1 Flavobacteriales bacterium
GTTTTAAACATAACCTTAAATAAAAATATATACACTTTTGAGGTCTAAAATCAAAAATAATTAAAATTTTTCCAATGAACATATTAAACGATACTAAAGCAGGAGCTTCTAAAGCGTTAAGTCTTAAAAATATCATTTTTATGACAATTACCACCGTAGTAGTTACCTTAATTCTTTCAAGAATTTTAAAAAACGAAATAGTTCTGTATGATAAATACGGAAATATTACTGGTTATGGTGATATTAAACCTAAATTAAAACCAGTACCTTTTGATGAACAACCAAAAATTGAAACAAAACGTTAAAAACAAATTAAACCCAAAACTAAAAAAATAAATATTATGAGTTATTTAGACAATTACGCAGATGAAAACTTTTCTGGATTCGAAGGAGATGTTGATGTATATACAGGAGAAGGAGATGATATGCTAGATTTTGCTGGCGGTACTTCTTTTGCTGATGAACAAAGAACTGGTAGAATATTCGTTATGAATATAACCAACAACACCGATCAAGTGCAAAACGCTATTATTTCACCTTCATTCGCTACCGAATTAGAAGGAGGTTTAATTCTAAAAAATGGAGGGGTTACAGCTTTACAAAGAGCCATTGGTGCAACGGCAGCAAGCACGTTGACCGCTTCAGGTTCTCCTATGCCTATTGATTATTTTACAGCTTTTGTAAAACAAAACCCTGTTAACTTAGTTGGTATGCGTGTTTCTAGTTCGGTAAAAGAACAATTACAACAAGTAATGACTGTTAAGGAACATTCTCCTTTTAGACAAGTGCAATCTAAAGAATATTTCTTAAGCACTTACATTAGTGAAAACAACTACCGAGAAGATATAATTACTGTTCCAACTCCAGATGTTGTGTTAGGAGATGAAACAGAACTTTCTTTGCCAATTATGCCTAATGCTAAAGTAACGGTTACTTTATTTATTGGTGCTGTTCTTTCTGCTAGTTCTACTTTAAGAAAAAAAGTAAAAAGAGCTACAAAGGAAATATCTATAGTTGGTGTAGATAATGTAAGAAGAGCTAATTTATTGGGTCAATAAATTTTTTGCAAATGAAAATTATAAAAGTGCCATATATTGAGGGAACTCCTGCTCGAACTAATCGTAAAACAGGAAACATCTACGTAAGTATGTGGCACTTTAATCAATTAGACGAAATTTACCAAAAGTTTATAGTGTATCATGAAATGGCACACTTTTTATTCCAAACTAAAGATGAAGAATTTTGCGATGAGTTTGCTATGAATAAAATGCTTCGCGAAGGATATAAACTAAAAGACATTCTTCATTCTGTTACTAGAACCTTGTCTAATACTAAAGCGCATTATGGTCGTAAATACAATATTTTACAACATTTAAGAATTTACGATTATCTAGAAAACAACAATACAAACGTATTTAAACCAATTTAAAATGAATATTATTGAAACTCCTATAAGCGGTCTTTACGATGCACAATTCCAGTCAGAGGATACTTCTGATTTTTTAGGAATGTGTTTCGGTTCAAAAAGATGTAAACGCAGAAGAAAAAGAAGACAAAAAAGAAGAGAAGAGCGTCACCGCGCTAAGATGCTAACCAAATCAGCTCAAGCAGCTGGTATTGAAAGCGGTACTTATAAAGGTTCTGGTAATGGTGTTTTAGATGCTATTGGCGGAATTGTAGGCGGAATATTTGGCGGCGGCGGCGGCGGTTCTGCTGAACAGCCTTACATCGACAATCAACCTGCGCAGCAAAATCCACAAATTGTTTCAGCCGCACCTAGTGCGAAAAAAGACTACACAAAATTAATTATTATAGTTGTTGCTGTATTTTTAATTGCAGGTTTTGGCTTCTTTGCTCTTAAATCTAAAAAATAAAAATGAACGTCTTTCTTAAAAATAAATCTGTTCAAAAGACAATTACAATACTATTGATTTTTTTAGTGTTGTATTTGTCTTATAAATTTGGCTCTAAGCTTTTTCACGATTTTCAAATGAAAAGAGAACAGGCTAAAAGAAAGCAAACAATACAAAATTATCTAGATGGCTCTATAAAAGATCCTCATGGAGATGTAAATCAAGTTATCACGCTTCCTGATGAAAAATATATAACCATGGCAGATACAATGTATAACTCCATGAATGGCTTCGGAACGGATATACAATCTATTTTAAATGTTTTAGCACAATTAAAAACTAAAGCAGATTGGTTAAAGTTATCCCAAGCTTTTGGAACTAGAAAATCCTCTTGGATTCCATGGGAAGGAGATTTAATGAAGTGGCTCCAAGATGAAACGGATACTTTCTTTAAAGAAAAAGTAAACCAACAATTAAGGAGATTTGATATAGAAATTTAAAATGAAATATTTTATAGTATTCATA
>WFNC01000196.1 GCA_015488785.1 Flavobacteriales bacterium
TAGGAACACCTTCAAAAACGCTTTTTGATGCAGCACATTCCGTAACTAACGCATTAATTACGGATTCTATAAATGTTTATTCTTCATTAAATCACTCTTCATTTGTTTTGGAAGTTGCTACAAAACTAGCTTCTTTTCCAAATGACATGTCAAAAGACAACGTAGCTGTTTCATTTTGGTACAAATTAGACTCAGATACTTTATTGGACGGCGGTTTTATAGAAGTATCTTACGACAGAGGTCAATCATGGTATAATGTTGTCGAAGAATATGATACAATTCCATATTGCAGTAGTTGCATAGGAGGTTTTTTCCATATGGATAATTTGTATTATTCAGACACACTTTTTGACGGAACTGCTGGCTTGTCTGGATCTGTTCCCGAATGGAAAAAAGCTTCAATAGCTTGGATATGGAGTGCTCCTATAAAAGCGGCTCAAACAAGAGACACCATTTTCCTGCGGTTTAATTTTATAAGCGACAACATTCAAACAAATAAAGAAGGATGGATGATAGACGACATAAAGATTACATACGACGATTTCTCTAGTGTAGAAGAAAATAAAATGGCGGATTTAAAAATCTACCCCAACCCTATTAAAGCTAATTTAACAATTGAAATAATCGAAGAGTTAAATTTTAAAAACCCTATTAATTTTCGAATAGTTGATTTGGCAGGGCGAACGGTATTGCAAAAACAGTTAAGAAGTAACCGTGAAATTGTAAATACACAAAAGCTAGCCAGTGGTGTTTATTCGGTTCTTGTTTCACAAAATAACACTACAATTTATACACAGAAAATAATAAAATAGGATTACTGAAAAACACTAAAACCAGTAGCATTATCAAGTAAAATTTCAAATCTTTTGGAATAATATCTTTGGAATAGAATTGGTTCTACAGGTTTTGGTGTGGATGTAATGAAATTTCTCGTAAAAAGGATAAGTTTTTTTTGTATGTAATGAATTAAAGAATCAAAAACAACATTGTACATTTTACATTGTACATTTTACAAAAAAAATGATCATAGTATTAAACTATGGGGGATTTCTAAATTATGCTACCCATACTAGACTCGGTAGAACCGAATAGAATTGGTTGTGTTGATTATTCATAGCATGACTTGAAGTCATACTATGAATAGTTGCTACCTTTTTTTTGCGTTAGGGATAGAAGCGGCATCCTTTTCTTTTTTCAAGAAAAGATATAGCGGATAGCCCGCTCGAACGCCCAAAACGTTCTTAAAAAATTTACATTTTAGCCCCAAACTACATCCAGAATTTATTTGTTTTTCTCGATGTATTCTGCCATTGTTTCTACACTTTTAAATACCGTTTGACCTTCTTCGGGGTTGGTTAATTTAATGTTGTAATATTTTTCTAGCAATACGATTAGCTCCAATGCATCGATAGAATCTAGTCCCAAACCGTCGTCTCCGAACAATAACGTGTCGTCATTTATTTCTTCAACGGTTAGTTCTTCAAGGTTTAATTCTTCGATGATTTGTTTTTTTAACTCTTCTTTTAAATTAGACATAATTAGTTGTTATAAAGTTTTAATAAATTTTCTTCTGTTAGCTCTTCTCCTTTGTTTTTCTCGTTTTCTACGACAAAGAAAAAAGTGTTAATTTCTGTTTTGGTGACATCGACCCAACCGCACAAAACGGCTTTGGAAGTGTTGCACAATAAAAGTTCTATTTGCTCTTTGATTTCTTTGGCATTAAAGTTAGGTAAAACTAAGAATAAATTCTCGCCATACCATTTATTTTTCAATGCAATTTCGCCCATCAAGATATTGGGCAAAGTATATACGAATTGCGAGGGGCTTGGATTTCCGTTTTCGATGGATTCTTGAAATTTGAAATCGGAATATTCACTCGATTCGCTATTGGCAAAAAGCTGTGCTATTTCATCGTCTTCATAAATCGAAAAATCAGTGTTTTGAATGATTAATTCTGAGCCAATAAATGCTGTTTTGGCGAGCAAATCCATTTTATGAAACTTAGGATATTTTAGTGCCAACTGACGATAAATAGCGACGATTGTACCTGAAAAACCTTTTTCGTTTTCTTCCAAAACAGTTGCTTCTCCATTGATAGAATATGCATTGTTTTTTATGTGGCAATATGTTGTAATAGAACTCATTGCTTTCTTATGATTACTGATGCGTTTCCTCCTCCAAATCCAGATGCTGTTTTTAAGAATGTTGTAAATTCTACTGGCTCTGTTTTGGTTGTGACATTAATTTTTTCGTCGGTTTCATTGGCTTCAAAACCTAAACTTTTTACAATGATTTGATTTCTCAATTGTTGCATTGCTATGGTAATTTCGATTAATCCAGCTGCTCCCAATGTGTGTCCGTAATATCCTTTTAGGCTGTTTATTTTTACGTTTTCGAGTCCTAGACGATTAAAGGCAATTGCCTCCATGGTATCATTAAAAAGTGTGCCTGTTCCGTGTGCCGAAATGTATCCGATTTCTTCTTTTTTTACGTTGCCTAATTTCAACGATTTATTGATGGTTCTAAACAATCCTTCGCCTGTTCTGCTAGGTCCAGAAATGTGATTGGCATCGTTTGAAGAACTTCCACTTACATATTCTAACGGTTTTTTGTTGAATATTTCTTCGTTTTTCGACAATACGATTGCAGCACAACCTTCTCCTAAATTTATTCCTTTTCGATTTCCATCGAATGGTTTTATGGGTTGTTTTGACAAGGCGAATAGTGCTTCAAATCCGTAAGTGACAAAATCTGACAGAAAATCTAATCCGATTACAATTACGTTTTCGTAAAGGTTGGCTCTTATCATTTCTCCTGCTTTTGCAATTCCTAAAACGCCAGAAATACACGCATTTGAAATAATAATTGGTTGATTTTTGAATGGCTTTTCTCCTACAAAGCGATTGACGACATTTATTAATGCGTTTTCGACTCCTTCGGCAATGTAACCTTTTGTTGAACTAATGATTACTTTTGTCTTAGCGGAGTATAAAATATCGGAAGAAACGGCTAATGAATTGAAACAATTAGCTAATAATTGTGCATAATCAAATCCATCTTTAAATTTGGCTAAATATAAGGTTTCATCTTTTTTGAAATTAGCATTTTCTATGGTTCTAATTCCTGTTTTACCTTCGCAAATTGCAGTGAAATTTTCTTCGGCAGAATTACCTAGTGGTGATATAATATTTTCGGCTCCAATAAATACTTTCATTTTGTAAGGTATTTATTTTTCCATTTTTGATAAAAATCTGGATTGTTTAAATCTAATGTTCGCTCTTCTGCTCTTAAAAAAACTTGTATTGTTTTTCCTGTTGCACAGATTGCCCCTGTTTCGATATTTTCTATTTGGTATTCAAAAATTAGCTTCGCCGCTCTTTGATGAATGTATTTTGTAATCAGTTTTACTTTATCACCATAATAGATTGGTGCTTTATGATTTATTTCTGATTTTACGATGGGGGTAAAATATCCACTTCCGTAAACATCTAAATATTCTAATTCGTATTTTGCTCCAAAGGCTTCTCTTCCATCTTCAAAAAAACGTAAATAATTGCCATGCCATACCACGCCCATAGCATCGGTATCGCTAAAGCGTACATTTAATTCTATTTCTAAAGATAATTCCATTTTCTTAACCTGCTATGACTATTTTCATTTCACACTCCAACAATTTTTCGTCTCCCAAAAAGCTTTCTCCTTTGACCATTGTGATACTTTCGAAGGTCGTAACTACTTTTATATTTGTAGTGATTGTTTCTCCAATGTTAGGGTTTTTGTAAGCTTTCATTCTGGTAATACTTCCTATGAATCCAACTTGTGGTTCTGCTCCGTTTTGCTGTGCTAAATATCCAAATCCAGCGGCACAAGTTTGAGCTATATTCTCCATTAAACCAGGTGTAGAAAAAACGCCATTTTCGCAAAGAACATTGTCTTTTTCGATTGCAAAATCAGAAGTCAATTCGTTTTCTTCGGCTTGCAATAGGTTACCAACCATTACGAAAGGAGCTTTCTGTGGTATGATTTCTAATACTTTGTTTGCTGCTAATATCATTGTGTAAAATAATTATAATAGTTAAACCATTGTTCTGGATATTTCCGAACCATTCGCTCGACTTCTGTAACGTAATCTTTTGCTATTTCTTCTGGTGTTTTACTCTCTCCCGAAGGTGTTTCTGCCGATAATGTATAATGATTTTTGTTTTCTTTTACTGCAAATACAAAAACGACTGGAACTTTAAATTTAGAAGCAATTAAAAAAGGTCCGTAAGGAAACTTTACGGGTATTCCAAAAAAATCTAATTCTATGCTTTTCGTTCCTTTCATGTATCTGTCGGCATGAATGGCCACAAACTCACTATTCTTTAACGCATTATTAATTTTTATAACGTGTGTTAAATCGTTTTTAATCGGAATCACATTAAATTTTGATCCTCCTGTGGTTGCCTCTACAAAAGCTTTTATTTTTTTGTATTCTGCATCCAGCATTACAACGTTAATTGTATTGGTAACTCTATGTTTTAATAAGTTTCCTGCTGT
Source organism: Flavobacteriales bacterium (assembly GCA_015488785.1). Classification (GTDB taxonomy): domain Bacteria; phylum Bacteroidota; class Bacteroidia; order Flavobacteriales_D; family Parvicellaceae; genus S010-51. The sequence continues at coordinate 4,540 of WFNC01000196.1, forward strand.
TTCCCAATTTCCAACATGCGCACTTAAAAGTATTGCTCCTTTCCCACTGTCTTTTATTTCGATGAGTTTCTCTTCATTGTTAAATGAGTAAGAAATTCGCTTTGCTTTGTTCAATAAAAAAGCATGACGATCGACTAAAGTTTGTCCAAAAATAAAAATGTTTTTTCGAGTTAACTTTAGGGCCTCTTTTCGAGTTAATCCAATTGTTTTTTGATAAAAATCTACAATTGGTTCTCTCGCTTTTTTTGCAAAAAGAAAGTAATAATAAGTTACAAATCGTAAAACGAAATAAACAGGAGGAAGACCTAATATTTTTATTGAAAAAATAAAAAATTTATAACCTAAAAGCGAACCTTTAGTTTTTCCATCCCATTCAGACATTTACTTTTTGAATTTGTTTTCTAATAGATCGAAAAAATCGTTGAATGTTACAATATCTTTAAAATCTTCTCCTGTAACTTTAAAACCAAAACTATCTTCGATTACAACGACTAAATCTACATAGTCTAAACTATCTAAATCTAATGTTTCTTGTAGGTTATTGTCTGGTAAAATTAGTGCGCTATCAACTTCAAATTCTTCTGATAAAAATTCTTTTGTTTTTGCGATTATTTCTTCTCTGTTCATTTTTTCGTATTTATAAGGTCACAAAACTAATGTTTTTATTCTGTAACTAGAAAAAAAACACACTTAAATTATGATTTGTATGGTTTTTTAAATAAAAAAATCTCTCAGCAAACTTAACCTTGCTTTGTCTTCTCTTTTTTTATTTCCCAAAAAGTGGGATAGACTGTGTATTCGTGCATTCGTGGCTACCTTTTCTTTTTGCCACGAATGCACGAATCTTTTCTTTTGTGAAATTTAATTGACTTTGAAAATGTCGGAATCATTGGCGTAATGAATCACAAAAAAGGATATAATTTTCTCATTATATGATAGAACAAATCATAATTAATGGTATCTCCTAAATTTTAGATGCTACACTTTAGAAAATATTATTTTACCCAAGTACTTGGTGAAACTCGCCATTCTTTTAAAGCGGTAATTTCTTCTTCAGTTATAAAATGCGTACTCAATGCTTGTTTTAGTAAACTGTCATAGTTACTTAAAGACGCTAACTTACAATCAGCTTTTTTAAAGTTTTCTACAGAAATATCAAATCCATAAGTAAAGGTTGTTGCCATTCCTTTAATTACTGCACCTGCATCTCGTAATGCTTCTACTGCTTTTAAACTACTTCCACCTGTAGAAACCAAGTCTTCTAAAACGACAACTGATTGCCCTTTTTCTAGAACTCCTTCAATCATATTGGTTAAGCCATGAGCTTTGGCTGATGAACGAACATAAACAAAAGGCACGCCCAAATCTTGAGCGATTAAAGCTCCCATAGCGATTCCTCCTGTTGCTACTCCTGCAATAACATCTGGCTTACCAAACTTGTCGAGAATTAATGACACAAACTGTTGTCTGATGTAAGTTCTAACTTCGGGGTAAGACAATATTTTTCGATTATCACAATAAATTGGAGACTGCCAACCAGAAGCCCAAGTAACTGGTTCTGAAGGGGTTAATTTAACTGCTTTTATTTTTAACAATAATTCAGCAACTTTCAATTCCGATTCTAATCCATTTGTCATACTTGCAAAGATATTCGTTTTTAAGAATTCAACTAATAAATTTATTCATTTTTAATGAACATTATTAATACTTATTGATTCTAAACAAGAACAATTCATCTAATTCTGAATAATAAAAAACACGCTCAATCAACAATTATAAAACCAATCTATTTATTCATTCGATTACATTCATAATAAAGCAAAAAAAGAGAGGCAATTAAATTACCTCTCTTTAACACTTAATAATATGTACTTCGTTTTATCCGATTAAATCATTATAAGCCTCATCATCTAATAAACCTTCTAATTGAGATATATCTGCTACTTTTACTTTTACCATCCATCCTCTTCCGTAAGGATCGGTATTGACCAATTCTGGTGAAGCTTCTAACTCTTCATTAATTTCCACGATTTCTCCTGAAAGTGGCATAAATAAATCTGAAACGGTTTTAACTGCTTCAACAGATCCAAATACTTCTTCTTGATCTAGCGTTTCTCCTTCAGTTTCTATTTCTACGTAAACGATATCTCCTAATTCTCCTTGTGCAAATTCGGTAATTCCTACTGTTGCAATATCTCCATTTACATTAACCCACTCGTGGTCTTTTGTATATTTTAAGTTTGTTGGTAAGCTCATTTTAAATATATATTTTAGATTATACCACGAAAATACAAATTTTCTAGTGTTTATCATAAAATACTAGAAAATAAGTTGCAAAATATATTGTAAATTGCAAGTTCAAACTTTTTTATATGAAAAATATAATTATAATACTACTTATTTTTGTATCCTTTAATATTTATGGGGACGACATAAAACCTTTGACTCAGTTGGAAATAAATGAATTACAACTTATACTTTAATTTCTAACAGTCAGAAAGGGAGTCGTTTTTTTTTTAGATGAATCTAATCAATTTGTAATTGACTTTCATTCTCTAAAGAATAACAATTACGACCTTGAAAAAAAATCAAAATTATAGAAT
>WFNC01000197.1 GCA_015488785.1 Flavobacteriales bacterium
AAACAGAACACAACCAAAAAACAATAGAAAGTATTAAATTGCTATTGAATTAAGGTTTGACACCAATTAGATCTTGAAATGTGCCTTAAGAAAATAAAATTATTTAGGCGCATTTTAGATTTTAATTACTGAGTATAAGAAGTCTTTATTATTCGCTAACAACAAAAGAATAGCTTTCCATAATTTGATTGCAAAGTAACTTCTTGCAAGCGTCTTCTACTTTTTCTTCAGCTATAGCTTTGGAATCAGCATCGATATTTAAAGTAATGTGTTTACCTATTCTTACTTCAGAAATTTCTTTAAGGTTTATGTTTTCCATATTGTTAGAAACAGCTTTTCCTTGAGGATCTAGTAAACCTGCTAGCGGCATAATTTTAATTTCAGCTTTGAATATCATTTGTTTTATTTTGTTTGTTATTAATAATAGAAATAAGAAGGTATAAAGTTATAATTATTGGAATAGAAAAATAGGTTAAACTCAATAAAAAACTAAGAATGATTGTAATGAATGTCAAGGTTATAAAAGAAAATCGAAATTCATTATTTTCCCAGCCAAAAGACTTGAATTTTAAAGCAAGCAATTCAATCTTAGCATTCAATAACCAGCTAAAAATAAGGATAAGAATTGTAATAGATACTATAATTGTATTAGTAGGGATAGTTCCAAGTAAATATTCATTTACAATAAAAGGGATTGAGATAAAAAAGAGCGAATTTGCAGGAGTTGGTAAACCAATAAATTTATCAGATTGATTTTCATCAACATTAAATTTTGCTAACCTAACAGCCGATAATAAAGGAATTAAAAAGCCGATATATGGAAAGTAAATTTGAAATAGTGTTGAATCACTTACAGGAACATTCAAGCAAGATAAATGGATTGGATTTAATAAACTAAACAACAAAGAGTACATCAAAACTCCTGGAGCAACTCCAAAAGTAACCATGTCTGCAAGAGAATCTAGTTCTGCGCCAATATTACTACTCACTTTAAGCAATCGAGCGGCAAAACCATCAAAGAAATCGAAGATAGCTCCTAGAATTATAAAACCTCCAGCTAAAGTATAGTCGCCCTCAAAACCAAGCTTAACGGCAAGTATTCCGCAGAATAAATTGCTAAGTGTAATTAGGTTAGGGACATGCTTCTTTATATTCATATCTACAAAAAAACAAAATTTATTGCGTTAAATATTTAATTTCTTAATAACTTTTATCTTTAGGTGATAAATAATAGATAAAATAAATATGATTGGTTCTTTTTTTATCTACCTTAGATTCTGTAAAACTTAAGATATGACCGAGGGAGAATTTGTATTATTAAACGGAACATTTTGTGATGCTTCTAAACCTTACTTACGTGTGAATAGAGCGTTTATGTATGGGGATGGACTTTTCGAATCTATTCGTATAATAAATGGAATGCCCTACAATTTAGAAAGTCATTTTGTTCGAATGATTGAAGGAGCAAAAGCTCTTGGTTTTGTTATTCCTGAAGAATTTAGTTTGATTTTTTTTAGAAATCATATCTTAGCTCTTCTTCAAAAGAATGGTATCAAAGCAGGAGGCCGCGTTCGTTTAAGTTTATTCAGGAATAATGGAGGATTTTATAAGCCAGCTATTAATAGCTGTTCTTTTTTTATTACTGCTGATTTGTTGCCTTATAATTTATTTAAGCTAAATACAGAAGGTTTATTAGTTGATATTTATGATGGAATGGTAAAACATAAAAACGTGCTGTCTAATTTTAAAACATCCAATGCCATTTTATCTGTTTTGGCAGGTAAATATGCGAACGAAAATAATTTGAACGACTGTTTTTTAGTTAATAACAATCGACATATTATAGAAAGTATATCGTCAAATGTATTTTTGGTTTCCAATGGTGTTTTATATACTCCACCTTTAGTAGATGGTTGTATTGGCGGTACTATGCGAATGAATATTGTAAATGTGGCACTGAAAAATAATATTAAAATTTACGAAACATCGCTTACTCCTCAGAATTTAATGGCAGCTGATGAAGTGTTTTTAACCAATGCTATCTCTGGTATTCAATGGGTTGGAGGTTATAAATCGAAAAGATATTTTAATGATATAAGTAAAAAGCTAATGGTTTTGATAAATGAAAAAGAAGCTAATTTAAAGATGGATCTAAAGGGAAATTAGCAATTGATTGATATTTTCCTCCTTTTTTTTCTAATGTTGTTTTCCAAAAATTATTAGAACTATTTTCCATTAAGTCTTTAACATCAAATTCTGAAACAATCCACGAACTGCGATTAATCTCCTCGACTAATTGTCCGTTACTCCAGCCAGAATATCCTAAGAAAAATCGAATTTGACTATTGTCAATCAATCCTGTGTTGATTAATGTTACAATTTGGTTGAAATCTCCGCCTGTGTATAAGCCTTCTTTTACCTTTACACTGCTCTCGATTTCATTGCCTAATGTATGAATGTAATAAACGTTGTTTGGACTCATAGGACCTCCAAGACCAACTTCAAAATCGTCACTTTTTATTGCTGGAAGTAATTTCGAAAGTTTAATGTCTAAGATATTATTTACAACATATCCAAAAGAACCTTCTTCATTGTGTTCGCAAAGGCAAACAACTGAGCGTTGAAAATATCTGTCTTCGTTAAAAGGTTCAGAAATTAAAATCAACCCTTTTTGGGGTTCAATTAAACTTAATTTTGAAATGTCGAATATATCTTTCATAAATAGGTAAACGAAAATAATCGTTTTTTTTGAATTTTGATGTATAAAATTAAATTTCTTTGGAGGTCTGATTATTGATAATTTCCCAAATCAATTCTGTTTCATATCCTTTTTGATAACAGTAATTAACCGTTTTAACTTTCCTTTTGTAAAGGTTTGAGTCTTTTATGGAATTGAATTTTTGGTGTACTAATTTTTCTAATGTTTTGATGTATTCTTCTTCGTCTAAAGCTTCTAAACCTTTTTTTAGGCAGTAATCAGATACTTTTTTTTCTTTTAATTTCTGTCTTATTTTTATGCGTCCCCATTTTTTTATTCTGAATTTACCTTCAGAAAAAGCGACTGCAAAACGTTCTTCACTCAAGTAATTTTCTCCAATCAACTCGGAAATAATATTCATTCGTTCGTTTTCTGAAAGTTGAAAATCCCAAAGTTTATCACTTACATCTTTGTGACATCGTTCTTGATAAGCACAGTAATATTTTAATTTTTCTAAAACTTGGGTGTAGGTCATTGAGCGAAAACTGAATTTATGAAACCAAAAATTAAAAGAAGTAGTTTAAAAACCAAAGATTGATTTTAGTGTTTCTTCTAATTGTTGACCTCTAAGTTTGGTTGCAATAATCTTACCTTCTTTATCTACGAGCATTGTGTAAGGAATGCCTCTAAACTGATAGATTTTTGTTGCTTCGGTTTTCCATCCTTTTAAATCACTAACATGGTTTGGCCAAACTAACTTGTCTTTTTGAATTGCATTTATCCACCTGTTTTTGTCGGTATCTAATGAAACGCTATAAACAGTAAATCCAGCATCTTTATATTTATTGTACAGTTTTACAACAGTTGGATTTTCGTTTCTACAAGGACGGCACCATGATGCCCAAAAATCGACTAAAACATATTTTCCTTTTAAAGACTCTAGTGTTATTATTTCTCCGGTTGGACTTTTAAAGTTTAATTCGGTTACTTGCTTTCCAATGTTTACATCAGAAGAGGCTTGTTGAGCTTTTGGTTTTAGAGCATTTTCTATTTGTTGTACTTGTCCTTTTATAGCTTGGTGATATTTAGAGTTGGGAGCCGATTGACTAATTCCTTTTTCTATTTTTTTGAACCATGCTAATTCTTTTTGGGGATTAAAGTAACTTGTTGTAGTTAGCAAAGCCAAAGAGTTCATGTGAGAA
>WFNC01000198.1 GCA_015488785.1 Flavobacteriales bacterium
AGATCATTCCTTTCATCAATTGCTTCACTAATCTGCTCTTCAACATTAGCAATCTGAACTTGTATATTATTTAATTTTTCTTTTGCATCTTGGTTATTATTTATACGTTTATTAAATTTATTAATAAAAGACATTACCTTAATCATTTTTGGCAATAAATATCTTGCTGCCTTAGCAAGTATACCCAAAAAAGGCAATACAACAATGGTGCTTATATTCCAATCGCCAGTTTTGAATAGATAATAGGCGATAGCAAAACTAAAAACAGCAATTAGTAAGTAGATTGAAATTGTTGAAATCTTCTTTAGGTTAGACCAAAAACTATTCAATGCATAATAATTACTATTTAGCTCACCATCTTTTATTTTGAATTTATCAAAAAACACTTCTTTTGGAATTCCTATTTTGTCATATAACTCATTAGCAGAATCTTTATCAACAAAAATATCTAGTATATCTTCAACAAATTCAATATTCTTTGACTTTTTCAGTTCATTTATTTCAATATCATAGGCGTTTTTGAGTGATTCTAATTTATTCCTTTGTTCCTCAACTCCGTTTTTCGTAATTTGAAAAGATTTAATTTCTTCAAGTAACTTCTTATGAACATTAAGTCTAGCAATACCGCTTTTTGTAGTTTCAGAAATATACTCATCTAGTTTTTCAAAAATAGAATGAACTAGTCCTCCTAATAAATTGGCGTCCATGTATGACCATGCATTAAAATGGATTTGCGCAATGCCTTTGCAAAACGCTTCATCTATCTCATCATTTTTTTCTTTTCGACGAGAACTCTTTTCCAAAAACCCCTGATATTCTGATAACTCATCCACCCGTTTAGAAAGCTGTTCCATAAAGAAACTCTTGCCCGAACCCCATTTACCAAATAGCGCAACTGCTATTGGAGGTTTAATTTCTTTAGATGCTAAAATCAAGGAAAAAGCTCGTACATCGTTTTCAATGTCTAATAAATCTCTTGGAGCAATTGCTCCATCATTATCGAAATATGTTTTTGTTATATCCTTTGAACTGATTTTAGGTGTTTTTGCTCCATTGTAGTTTATGACTTCTTCAAATTCTTCTTTAGTGAGTTTATAATAAGATTTTTGATTCTTATCTTTTACCACTTCAGAATGGCTAAAAATAGGGAGTGTTTTTAATTCGGAAAAGGAAAAATGGTCGTATTCTTCCAATATCTTTATTACCTTAATGTATGTTTGTCTGCTTTCTTTTGCAATAACATCTAGAATTGCTATTATTTTATCACTATTCTTTTCAAGCTGATAAGCTATTATTTTATCATCCTTTTTAATACTGCTATCAAATATAGTAATTACATCTTCGTTGTCTTCATCAATTTCAACATCAGGAAAAATAAGTTTATAATTTTCCTCTCCATCCTCAATTGTCCAAAAATCCTTTTTTGCATTTATCCACCAGTAATTTATTGATTCATCGTCATCTTTTGCTACTTCTGGTTTATTTTTTTCTGAGAAAATAATTAGCTTTTCAAAAATATTAAACACTTCAGGCAATTTCTGATATAGTGCTGTCAGTATTTCTTTAACTTTTGGCTTAGATATTTTTATAATAGCACCCCCATACCCACCTTGATCAAGTGTTATAAGCTTAGTTTTATGCCATTTTACTTTTAGAATATGTCCATTTTTCTGGTTATCTAAAACAATTCCTAAAGCTCTTATGCGCATGTTTACTGATGAATGAGATTTCAGAATCAGTATATCTCCTTTTTTAACTTTATCTACTTTTTCAGAATGTTCTGAACCAAAGCCATGCTCCCAAATGCCATTGTCAATAAAATCATTCAAATGGTCTTCTTTGCCATTATCCCATTGGTATCCTACTGTGTAAAAAGATCTTTTAGAGTTAGCTAATTTACCTATTTGTTTTTCTACTTCGTCAAGTGCTTTTTGTTTATTTATCTCTCTTGTAAAAGTATCAGTAAATAATAATTTGTATTTTGTTACTAATTCTTGGTGCTTGTTTAATTGTGCTTGTACCCAATCCAATTGCAATATCTCAAAATCTTCGCCTGTTAACTCCGATAACTTACTATAAAGCAATGAGTATGCAGTTTTGTTTATTTTAGAAAATACTAGAAGTATAAATTTCTTAGGTTTATAAAAATGTATTTGACTTTCTAACTGACTATTGATTTGAGCAGCTGAGGCTGTAGATATTTCTCTACGACCTTTAACTTCAACTAAGACTTCAAATTCACCGGTTGTACTATTTTTTTGGATTAAGTCGGGGACTCCCACACTTCGTGATGGATTACCCATGAGTTTGTAGTCGTAAATAACTTCTAATAAGTCTTTTGCTAAAGACTCTAATTCAAAATCATTAAGCCTTGAGAAATTAAATTCTTGTTCCATTTATAGCTTTTCAAAATTACCAATAATCCGCTTCTTCAATTCATCACTTTTCTCAAACTGTTCCAGTAATGTAGCCTTTAATCCCTCCATTTTTTCTTCAAAGGGAATACCATCGTCTTCTTCGGCTTCTGTACCCACATAAATTCCTGGAGTAAGTTTATAATCTTGTTTCTGCACTTCTTCTATGGTTGCAGCTTTGCAAAATCCGGGAATGTCTTCGTAAATCTCGGGGCTTCGACTCTGCTCAGCCTCCGAGGTTGAAGTGCGCCATAGGTGATAGGTTTCAGCAATTTTGTTTATGTCATTATCCGAAAACACACGGAGTTTACGACTAGCCATTTCTCCTAATTTTGAGGCATCAAGAAATAGGATTTCATTATTTCGTTCTCGTTGTTTACCCTCTTTTCCATCACGGTTTTTGCTTAGAATAAATAAGCTTGCAGGGATTCCTGTTGTTAAGAACAATTTATCGGGCATACGTACAATGGCATCAATCATACTATTATCAACCATATGCTGCCGTACATTTTTCTCTCCTTTACTATTGGAAGTCATAGCGCCATTTGCCATTACGATGCCAGCGGTACCTGTCGAACTTAGGTGATGCCAAAAGGTTTGCATCCACATATAGTTAGCACTGCCATTGGTGGTAAATTCTTCCTTGGGGCCAAACAGTCTAGGGTCGCCATCGGGGAGGTCTTCGGGATGCCAATTGCTCACATTAAAAGGTGGATTGGCAATAATATAATCGGCCTTTAGCTCAGGAAATTTATCATCCAATAAGGAGTTCCCCATTTTTATATCAAAAGACAAATCCCTTAACATTAAGTTCATTAAGCATAAACGTACAGTTTGGGCAGTCATTTCTTGACCATAAATTGAAATATCGCTTTTGTTACCCCCGTGTTTATTTATAAACTTAAGGCTTTGTACAAACATACCACCGCTACCACAAGCAGCATCAAAGATTCTGCCTTTATAAGGCTCTAAAATTTCTACCAAAAGGCGCACAATACTACCAGGAGTAAAAAACTGTCCAGCACCAGAACCTTCTGCCATAGCAAAACGCCCTATATAGTATTCGTAAATACGCCCTAGAATGTCGCTCTCAGGATTCTCCTTTTCTGAAAACTTTGGGTGTGATAAAAGATTGATAATTCCGCCTGTTTGTTTTGGCGATAATTCACTTCTTACAAACATACGAGGCAGTAAATTAATAAGTTGAGGATTGAATTCAGTCAATAAATCCTGAATGCTATCAAAAGCATCATCAATTATTACTTTAATATCATCCTGTTCAGCATTATCCTTTAAGTATTGCCACGAAGCTTTTTTAGGAATCTTAAATGTATTACGGGAGCGGTATTCGTCGCTATCTTCTAAAACATAAGAAATCTCTTCTTTATCAGTGGTGTAATAATCAGACTTGGAGTCTTTAGTCAAGTTTTTCAGTTCATCACGAACAATATCATAGCGTTCGCTAAGGTGTTTCAAAAAGACCAATGGTAAAATATAGTTTTTATAATTATTCTCTGACACTGCGCCTCTTAGCTCATTTGCAGCATCCCAAAGTTCCTTTTCAAAATCGATATCTGTTTTAATTATAGCCATTAATTTATTGCTTAATTATTGTCTGAATTGAGTATTTTTTATAGATTTAATCTAAGAAGCTAAGTTATGCAATTATATAGTCTCTTTGACTAGAAAATAGTCATAGGTTTCCCTTTTTCTATTTGGTTCGGCAGTGCTGAACCTATTTCGCTAGTTTACGTTTACTCTATAGTTTATGATATCGTTAACGAACGGAGGAACTCATTAAATCCCTGCTATTTTTCGTTTTAGGAATCGTGTGTTGAAATAGCTTTCATTTGACTTGATTTTGTTGGGGGAAAAAGCATTTAATGTTGTTTATATTTCTAAAACGAATAAATGTAATTATTTATTAGGGAGTGAAATAAGACTCTGATAGTCTGCCTTAATCATTTCAACTTCTATTGGAATCAGCATTCTTTTTGAATGACATTTTTTATATTTTAAACCACTATCACAAAAACACAAATCATTCGGTCTAACTTTTCTACCATTAATGATATTGCGTAATTTTTGGATTATTACTTCTTTATTGCTACAATACTTCGTTAAAGAATCAAGCAGCGATAGTTCCGTAAGTAATTAGTTCTCTGATAGGGTTATTATTTTTTAGTTTGTTCGCAGGAATACCGAACACGCTAATAAATCTTTTAAGCAGTAACTCATTGTGATACATTGTCTTTATGTCTCTCATAGATAATGCTGGCCTCGGAATTTTAGGAATACTTAACCAATGTGTAATCTTAGCCTAAGTACATGACAAAAATTTACAGCATTCCTTAAGCTTTATTAAATCATTGCAGAACAATATATTAGAACTGAAATCTAGACCATATTTCATCAAGCTTTTAGCCCTTCTTCCATGGTTTTTAATTTTTATTGGATTGAGTTTGTCAAGTTCTATTCCCACAATGTAAGCCCATGTAAATGCAATAATAACCAAAGCAAATAGCTTTTGTACTCTATCAGCTTGGGTAAGGTGTGTATCTTCTAGATTAAATCCACTTGATTTCAAAGCTTTGAATACAGATTCTATTTGCCATCTTTCTTTGTA
>WFNC01000199.1 GCA_015488785.1 Flavobacteriales bacterium
ATTCTATTATTTTTTGAAAATATTTGTTTTTAGCTTTTAGAACATTAATTTCTCCTTCAAAGTATTCCGTAAAGGCAATGTCATACTCTAATTGAGTGGCTAAATTGTTTTTCTTTTTCTTTTCAATTATTTTAAGATTTTCCTGATAATTCTTAAGTTCTAATTTTGATAAGGCTAAACTTTCTTTAGCAGATTTGACATTGTAATAAGCATCTACCACTTCTAAAGAAATATTATTTTCTAAATCTCTCTTTTTTTCAATGGAAATTTCTTTATCTATTTTAGCTTGTTTTACTTTGCTTTTAGTTTGTCCACCTGTAAAAATATCCCATTTTGCAGCAATAGAGATACTTGCAAAATAGGTGTCCTTATTAAACTTATAATCAGATGACCAAAAACCAGTACTACCATTAAGGTAAAAAACAGGTAAAAAGGCACTTTTCTCCATTTTGATATTTGTTTCATCAACTTGTATAGCCAGTTCCAAAAGTTTTAATTCGTCTCTATTATTTCTGGCTTTTATTAACAAGGAATTTATATCCTCTAACAGATAATTATTATCGTAATAGATATCTATTGTTATGTCGTCATTGTATTTTTTATTCAGTAAAAAGTTGAAATAGGCTTTAGTTAATACCACACCTTTATTGATTTCAAGCATTTTATTTTCAACATCTTTTACTTTTGCTTTGGCACTATATACTTCATCAATTGTAATCTTATTATTTTTGTATAGGCTATTTGTTACCTTTAGACTTTCTTTCACTAATGCGAGAGCTTTATTGCCAACCTCAACTGTTTGTGTTGCTATGATGTAGTCTAAATAAGCACTTTTAACCTGCTTTATGAGTTCTTTTTTGTAGCTTTCAGCAGTAATTTTATTAATTTTCACTAATTGATTTTGTAGTTTTTTATTTAAAATCAATGATTTATTATAAATAGGCATTTCCAATTCTATTTGTGTGTGTTGTTGCTCTTTTGGGTTAAGCTGTGTTTTTACATTATTAATTTGTGGATAATTTGGAATAGCGGGATATCCAGGAATAGAACCATTAAACTGATTGATAACATCTAAATTATTATAAACAGGATTTAGCATATCGCCAAAAGGCATATTGATGGTTCTACCACCATAATTGTATTCGTATTGTGCTACAAATGATATAGTTGGATATAAATTCTTTTTTGCTTCTTTTAGTATTTGCAAACTTTTTTCGTATGATAACTGCTTCTGTTTTAAAACAGAGTTGCTTTCAATGGCTTGCTTGATGTATTTATCTAAAATAGAATTTTGAGCAATTCCATTATACTGAAAAAGGCAAAAGAAAATACCTAAAATAGTGATTTTTTTACTTTTATTTATAATGTTCATATTACTTTGTGATTTAATTATGTCACAAAAGTATATGAGATAGAAAGTTTAAACCTTTCCAATCTTGCTAAGATTTATTTTCTCAGAAAAAATAATAATTATTGAATTGGAATATAGATTTTTGTCAATAATTCATTAGTAGGTGTTGTATTATAATTATTTAATAATTGATCAAACAATGGTTCTTCTCGTAAGTTTATTTTTTTAGGAAGAATATAATCTCTAAATATTTGGTCATACACATCACCCATAAATTGGTAATCTCCTTGATAGGTAAAACACATATATTTCCCACCTGCTATTTGTTTTATAACAAACCTACTATGAGAGATTGCTCTTACAATACTGATACAAGCATCATATCTAATGTGTTGAATGGATGTAATAGAAGGGTCATCCCAAGTAATTCCATACATTTTTGTTTCTGATGTAATAAGATTTTTTTGATGTGCATAATTCATTAACTCTTCCCAAGTTTCTTCTTTATTCACTAATCCTTTTGTTTGATTGGAAAGTACACGAATAGGTTTAATTGTTATGGTTTCAACGTCTAAACTAAATGTTGTTTTCTTAATGCTTTTCTTTATTACTTCAAAAGAATGATTTGGATTTTTACGAAATTGAGAAGGTGAAACACCAAACTGTTTTTTAAAACTTTTGTTAAATGATGTAGGTGTTTCATAGCCAATTTTGTAGGCAATATCCGAAATAGAATTATCGGAATATTTTAATAATTTAGCTCCAGTTTCCACTTTAATACGATTGATATATGTTCCTAAAGGTTCACCTAAATACGCCTTAATCATTCTATGGAAATGATGTTTAGAAACCATTGCAATGGATGCCAATTTATCCAAATCCAATTTTTCATCCAAATGAAAATGAATGTATTTTAAGACTTCATTAAATCGTTGATAATAGGTTTCCATATTTTAGTATGATGAGATTTGCGGTTGGAAAAATTGCTCTTTTGGTTTTTCGTGTTTGGCTTTGAGCGTTGGCAAAAACCAAATGTGCAATTTGTGTGGTAGGCTTTTTTTCTTTTTTTGTGTTAATATTTTTTTCGTCTTGTGCTTGTTGGTAACGGCTACTTATATGGTTAGTGGCGTATTAAAAGTACTAATTTTCGGTTAAGCACAAAAGTTTGTTTAGTGAAACCAACTTTGGATTTTGCAATTAGTAGCCATTAACTATATAAATTGTTGTGCATTAGTGCATTATATTTCAGTTGTTAGTTCCAATTTCATTTTATAGGTTTTCAATTCTATTAAATTGTTTGTTTTAGTTGCACTTTTTAAAGTATTATCAATCTCTCCTGCAACAATGCAACCTCTAATTTCTTTGTTCGGAAATCTTTCCATTAGAAGACCTAAATACATTGAAATTTGTCCAAAAACTTTGAAGTTCGCAATTCCAGATTTCAACTCCACTGCTAACAAACTTCCTTCATTTTTTTCTAAAAGAATATCTATTCTTTTACCTTCAATTAAATATTCAACACCTTCGTTATTTTCTCCAAAAATTTTATAGTCTGGAAATAACTCTTTTATTTGAGAAACCATTGAGTTTTTTAAATCTCTTTCATAACTGAAATTATTATTTGTTTCAATAATATTTTCCGTTTCTAATTCCGTTTCTGTTTCATTTCCAATTTCATAGGTTAAATCTCCTAAATTTTCTTTATATTTTCTAAATGCTTTTATTGCATTCCGAACTGTTCCTTTTCCTTCATATCCAAATTGAGAATAATTTCCAGTTGTGCTATATAATCCTTCGAGTTTTTTTATAGTGCTTAATTCATTTATTGAATATACATTTATCTTTTCATTCCTTTTTTCAGATAAGTGTTTGGAGATTTTGTCAATCGCATATGAGTAACTATTTGTAGTATTTTCAGAATACCCATTTTTGATTAGCCATTTTTTAAATCTTTCCTTTTTCATATTTATTTTTCGTTCTGTTTTTCATCCCGAGCATTATGCACAACGTTTGGTATAAAG
>WFNC01000200.1 GCA_015488785.1 Flavobacteriales bacterium
AAATAATACTGGTATAATTAAATACAACAGTTTTCTTATTTTTTTTAATTCCCAAAATCTTTTGTCGAAAGATTTCAAAAAGGTTAAAAATAAAATTGAAGGAATAATAAACGTACCTAAGTGAGAAAATAAAGTAATAACCTTTAATCCTCTAATCGAATCATTGTCAATATACGCATCTCGATTGTTGATGTTAAAGTTAGTATCTAACAATAAATTGACAACTTCCAAACCAATAGTTGTGACTAAAATAGAACTGCAAATAAGCAGTAAAATAAAAGCAATTAGCTTTTGATTGTTACTTAATTCTTTAAAAAGGGTATTATTCACAGATATAGTTTATTTTTGACAAATATAAAATTAAAAATTTTGGCAAAGATAGGAAATATAGAATTAGGAGACTTCCCTTTATTGTTAGCTCCGATGGAAGATGTAAGTGATCCTCCGTTTAGAGCATTATGCAAAAAGTTTGGAGCAGATGTTATGTACACAGAGTTTATCTCGTCCGAAGGTTTAATTCGTGATGCAGTGAAGAGTGTTAAAAAATTAGATATTTTCGAATATGAACGTCCAGTAGGGATTCAAATATTTGGAAACAATATCGAATCAATGAAGTTGTCTGCAGAAATTTGTGAAAAAGCAAATCCAGATATTATAGACATCAATTATGGATGTCCTGTTAAAAAAGTAGCAGGAAAAGGGGCAGGAGCAGGAATATTACAAGATATTCCAAAAATGGTTGAAATGACAAAAGAAATTGTAAAATCAACCAATTTACCCGTTACCGTAAAAACTAGACTAGGTTGGAACGAGGAGTCAAAGTATATCGTTGAAGTTGCTGAACGATTACAAGATGTTGGTATTCAGGGGCTTTCTATTCATGGTCGAACACGAGCTCAAATGTATAAAGGAGAAGCAGATTGGACTTTAATAGGCGATGTAAAGAATAATCCAAGAATGCACATTCCTATATTTGGAAATGGAGACATTACAACACCTCAAAAAGCAGTAGCGTACAAAGAGCGTTATGGAGTAGATGGAATTATGATTGGAAGAGCGGCAATTGGTTCTCCTTGGTTTTTTAAAGAAGTCAAATACTTTAAAGAACATGGGGTAGAAATGCCTCCTTTGTCATTGGCTGAAAAAGTAGCGGTAGTAAAAGAACATTTAGAATTTTCAGTAAGATGGAAAGGAAATCGTCTAGGAATTGTAGAAATGAGAAGACATTATGCAAACTATTTTAAGGGAATAGAAAATTTTAAGCCAATTAGAATGAAGTTAGTAACACTCGACACCGAAGAAGAATTAATGGAAGTTTTAAATAATATTAGATAAAGTTTGCAAGAGTCAGCATAATTTATTTTTTTACGCACTACGCACTACGCACTACGCACTAAAGCATCACAAAAAAAAATGAAAGTATATACAAAAACAGGAGACAAAGGAGAAACATCATTGTTTGGAGGAAAAAGAGTTTTAAAATCTAACGTAAGAATAGAAGCCTACGGAACCAGTGACGAACTAAATTCTTGGATAGGATTAATTAGAAGTCAAAAAATAGAAGAAAATCACATAAAGGTGCTAGTCGAAATTCAAGACAGAATTTTCACGCTAGGAGCTCAATTAGCCGCTGACCCCGATAAACCAAAGTTAAAATTACCTAAAATAGAAGAAGGAGATATTCTTTTTTTAGAATCTGAAATGGATCGAATGGATACAGCATTACCTCCAATGACAAAGTTTACATTACCAGGAGGAAATGATGTGGTATCATATTGTCACATTGCAAGAACCGTTTGTCGTAGATGCGAAAGGTTAATTATCGAATTAAATCAAACAGCAGAAGTAAATTATTTAGTTATCAAATATGTCAATCGACTTTCGGATTACTTCTTTGTATTGTCAAGAAAATTAACTATTGAGCTAAATGCAAAAGAAGAATTTTGGGAAGCAAGAAAATAATAAAGATTTTATTTTAATACAGAATTACAAAAATGGATTGAAGTTTGATTATTGTGTGTGTAATGAAATTCATTTGTAAAAAAGAGCAAGCATTTCTCTTTGAATTGATTATCTTCACAACTTAAATTCAAAAAAACATTATGATTAAATATATATTAACATCAGTAGCGATAATTTTTTCTGTTGCATTTTTTGCACAAGAAAAAACGGAATTAACAAAAAAAGAATTAACAAGTAAAATAAAAGAACTCATTGGAGCGCTTGACAAAAAATATGTCGAAGAAGTGGATGTCAATAAGTTAGAAAAAGATTTTGTAAGCGGACTTCAAAATAGACTAGTCCCTTTTCATTCTTATATTGAAACAGATAAATTTCCAAGTCAAGCCAATTCACAGGTAGCTGGTATAGGGATTTCTTTAGCATTTAAAAGCGACACCATTTTAGTCAAAGAAGTATTAAAAGGAAGTGGTGCCGAAAAATCAGGAATAAAAGTAGGAGATAAAATTATAGGTTTAGGAGATAAGAAAGTTTCAGATTTTAATTATTTCAATGATGTAGCATCTTTGTTAATAGGGGAAGTTGGATCTGTTTTAACAGTTAAAGTAGCCGACACAACCGATACAAGCAATGTTTTTATAAAAGAAATACCTCGTTTATTGGTAAAAGGAACAACTTTCTACGAATTAGGAAATACAGTAAATAAAATTGAAGAAGCAATAGATTTGTGCGACGCATTATATCAAGATACCGTCTTGAATCGTAAAATAGCCGAAACAGGAATTCGCTATATGCTAGAACAATTAGATCCGCATACAGCATATATTTCACTAGAAGATATTCACGATATGAATGCGCCATTAAAAGGTTCATTTACAGGGGTTGGAGTTCGTTTTCAAATCGTAAAAGATACCATTGTCGTGGTCGAAGCAATTCCAGGAGGACCATCTGCCAAAGTTGGAATCCAACCAGGAGATAAATATATCTTTGTTGATGAAGAAAAAGTAGCAGGAGTTGGAATTAAAAATAGCGGCGTAAGAGATCGCTTGTTGGGAGATAAAGGAAGCAAAGTTATTATTAAAATGCAAAGAAGAGGTTCTCCAGAATTGTTAGAGTTTACAATCGTAAGAGATAAAATTCCAATTTACAGTGTAGATGCTGCTTACATAGTATCCGAAGGAGTTGGTTATATAAAAGTCAATAAGTTTGCTGCCACTACCGTTCAAGAAGTCAAAAAAGCACTGCTAGATCTTAAATCACAAGGAATGAAAGATTTAATTTTAGATTTACAAGGAAACGGAGGGGGCTACCTTAGAGCCGCAATCGGTTTAGCCGATGAGTTTATTGACGGACAAAAACTAGTAGTTTATACCGAAGGAAGAGCTTATCCAAAAAGACAATATGGAACAAGAGTCAAAGGAGCTTTAGAAGAAGGACGTTTAATTATTTTAGTCAACGAAAATAGTGCTTCAGCAAGCGAAATTGTAAGTGGAGCAGTACAAGATTGGGACCGAGGATTAATCGTCGGGCGTAGAACATTTGGAAAAGGACTAGTTCAAAAACCATATACACTTTCAGATGGATCGCAAGTCAGAATTACCACATCTCATTACTATACACCTTCAGGTCGTTGCATCCAAAAACCATACGACGATGGAGTTCGAGAATATAGAAGAGAAAAGTATAATCGATATAAAAATGGAGAGTATTTTCATAAAGATAGCATCCATTTTGACGAAAGTCTAAAAGTCACAACCAAAGTAAAAGGTAGAACTGTTTATGGAGGAGGTGGAATTATGCCCGATATTTTTGTGCCATTGGATACATTGGGGACTAGTAAGTATTTTTCAGCACTAATAAGAAAAGGAATCCTCAATCGATTTGCCTTAACTTGGGTGAACGATAATCGAGCGAAACTCCAAGAAAAATATGTAACTTTTGACAAGTACAACGAAAAAATAAAAATGGACAAAGTAGTAAAAGAACTCATCGCCTATGCAACAGAAGAAGGATTGGAATTCGATAAAGAACAATTTGAAAAAGCCGAAGAAACCATCAATATTCGTTTAAAAGCTAACATTGCACAAAACTTGTTCAATTTCACAAAGTTCTATCAAGTCAACAATGCCCTAAATGCTCCGTTACAAGAAGCGCTAAAAATTCTAAAAGACGGAAGTCAGTTCAAAATGATAGAGTAAAAGTTTTTGGGCGTTCGAGCGGGCTATCCACTATATCTTTTTTGTGAAAAACAAAAAAGGATGCCGTTCCTATCCCTAACGCAATTAAAGCTTAATAATTCATAGTATGACTCCAAGTCATGCTATGAATAAATTGTTCTACCGAGTTTGGTTTGTATATTGTAATTTAGAAGAACTCCAAAGTTAAATACTCTAGTCGTTTTTTTTGTTTTTCATAAGAAAATAAGAAAAGGGGAATGTGTTTTTTAGAGCTCCCTCATCTGCTCAGAATTTGACATCTATTCATGTTATAAATAGATGATAAATGTTTTGTTTTAAAAATGAATGCAAATAAAAAGTAAAAAAAAACAAATCAAGTTTGTGTAGTTAAAAAAAAATCGTACTTTTGCAGACCTATTTTATATGAAGTAGGATAAAAATTAAAAGATATTAAACGTGAATACATTAAGTTACAAAACAATATCAGCTAACAAAGAAACAGTAAACAAAGAGTGGTTGTTGGTTGATGCAGAAGGACAAACTTTAGGGCGTTTAGCTAGTAAAGTGGCTAAATTAATTAGAGGAAAGCATAAAGTAAACTATACTCCACATGTTGATTGTGGTGATAACGTAATTGTGATTAATGCAGAGAAAGTGGTTTTAACTGGAAAGAAATGGACAGATAAATCATATATCCGCCACACTGGTTATCCTGGAGGGCAAAGAGAATTGTCTGCAGAGCAAATTTTAGAAAAACATCCTGAGCGATTAGTTGAATATGCTGTGAAAGGAATGCTTCCAAAGAATAAGTTAGGAAGTGCATTGTTGAAGAATTTACATGTAAATGTTGGGGGAACTCACAACAAAGAAGCGCAAAAACCAAAAACAATCGAATTAGATTCAATTAAATAATTATATGAGCGTAATAAATACAATAGGAAGACGTAAGTCTTCTGTAGCTAGAATATATGTTTCTGAAGGAACTGGTCAAGTTACAGTAAATAAAAAAGATTTTAAAATTTATTTTCCAACAGGAGTTTTACAATACAAAATTAACCAACCATTTGCTTTAACTGATACAGTTGGTAAGTACGATGTTAAAGTTAATGTAAAAGGAGGAGGAGTAAATGGTCAAGTAGAAGCAATTCGTTTGGCAATCTCAAGAGCTTTAGTAGAAATCGATGCAGAAAACAAACCGCTTTTAAAAGCTGAAAGTTTAATGACTCGTGATCCAAGAATGGTTGAACGTAAGAAACCAGGACAACCAAAAGCAAGAAAGAAATTTCAATTTAGTAAACGTTAATATCAACATTATCTTAAATAAAGCTCTCTTTTCTAAGAGGGCTTGTTTAGTATCTAAGCGTTTCAGATCGAGTCAATCGCTACTGGAATTGCTGCTGAGAAAACAATTTAGATCTAACGTTATTATTATATAATAACATCAGTAAAAAGAAAGTAAACAAAATGGAAAAATTAAAATTCGATGAAATGTTAAATGCGGGAGTGCATTTTGGACATTTAAAAAGAAAGTGGAATCCTAGTATGGCTCCTTACGTATTTGATGAGCGTAAAGGAATTCATATTATCGATTTGAACAAAACAATTGTTAAAGCTGAAGAAGCAGCAGAAGCAATGAAACAAATAGCAAAATCTGGAAGAAAGATTTTATTTGTAGCAACAAAAAAACAAGCTCAATCTATCGTAGTTGAAAAAGTTGGAGAAACGAACATGCCTTTTATTACAGAAAGATGGCCTGGTGGAATGTTGACGAACTTCAAAACAACTAGAAAGACAATTCGTAAGATGACATCTATCGAAAAAATGATGCAGGATGGTACTGCTAATCATTTATCGAAAAGAGAAAGATTACAAAGAACGAGACAAAAAGATAAATTAGCAAAAGTATTTGGAGCGATAGCAGATATGACTCGTTTGCCAGCAGCTTTATTTGTTGTTGATATCAAAAAAGAAGAAATCGCAGTTTTAGAGGCTAAAAAATTAGGGATTCCTATTTTTGCAATGGTTGATACTAACTCAGATCCTAAATTGATTGATTATGTTATCCCAGCAAATGATGATGCATCTAAATCAATTGAATTAATAGTTGGTTATGTTTGTAACGCTGTTAAAGATGGTTTAGCTGAAAGAAAAGCAGGTAAAGTTAAAGCTGCTGAAGAAAAAGCAGCTAAGAAAAAAGAAGAAAAAGTTGAAGTGAAAGCTGAAGCAAAAACAGAAGCGAAAGTTGAAGTTAAAGCTGAAGAAACGACTAAGAAATAATTAAATTCGATAAAAATTTATAAACATGGCAATTACAGCTAAAGAAGTAAATGAATTAAGAAAAAAAACCGGTGCAGGAATGATGGACTGCAAAAAAGCTTTAGTTGAAGCTGACGGTAATATGGAAGAAGCAATTGATAACTTACGTAAGAAAGGTCAAAAAATTGCAGCCAAAAGAGGAGATAGAGATGCGAGTGAAGGTTTAGTTATTGCTAAAGCTTCTGCTGATAAGTCAAAAGGAATTATTGTGACACTTAACTGTGAAACAGATTTCGTGGCGAAAAATGCTGACTTTGTTGATTTTGCAAACAAAATAGCTGATATCGCAATAGAAACTGGTGTTTCTACAGCGGAAGAATTGTTAGCTAAAGATTTTGATGGTACTTTATCTATTGGAGATAAAATCGTTGAGCAAACTGGAGTAATTGGTGAAAAATTAGAAGTTAAAACATTAGAAGTTGTTGAAGCTGCGAGTGTTGTAGTTTATAATCACCCAGGTAATCAAATCGCTACTATAGTTGGATTGACTAAAGATGCTGATGACGAAGGAAAACAAGTAGCAATGCAAGTTGCAGCTATGGCTCCTATCGCTTTAGATGAATCTGAAGTTTCTCAAGAAACAATTGATAGAGAATTGAAAGTTGGAGAAGAGTTAGCGATACAAGAAGGGAAACCTGCTGAAATGGCTGCTAAAATTGCTCAAGGTAGATTAAAGAAGTTCTTTAAAGAAACTACTTTATTAAACCAAGCTTTTGTTAGAGATAACAAAAAATCAGTAAGACAATTTTTACAAGATGTAGATAAAGATTTAACCGTAACAGCTTTTAAACGAGTATCGTTATCAAATTAATTCTTATTAATATTTAAAGAGAGCTTTTTAGCTCTCTTTTTTTTGCTTAAAATTGACATACTCAACAATATACCTTTGAGTATATAACTGAAAGTCACAGAATAATACCAAATGAATAATGAAATTCGATATAAAAATATAGAATTTATTTTTGCTTAGACGATGAAAGTAAAATTAGAATAGCTATAGTTATTGTAATTTTATTTGAAGAAGTTTAAGTGATAATAAAACTATTTATATATTGCATTTCATTATTTAATTGGTATAATACTATACGAAAATTAACCAATATGAAATACAAAAGAATTTTACTAAAGTTAAGTGGTGAAGCTTTAATGGGAACTAAACAATTTGGAATTGATAACAGTCGTTTGGTTGTATATGCAAAACAGATTAAGGAAATTTCTGATTTGGGTGTTGAAGTCGCTATTGTTATTGGAGGAGGAAATATTTTTAGAGGTGTTCAAGCCGAAGAAGGAGGTATGGAAAGAACGCAAGGAGACTATATGGGAATGCTTGCAACGATGATTAATAGTATGGCGTTGCAATCTGCCTTAGAAGTTCAAGGAGTTCATACACGTTTGCAATCTGCAATAAAAATGGAAGCTATTGCAGAACCTTTTATTAAACGAAAAGCAGTAAGACACCTAGAAAAAGGAAGGGTTGTGATCTTTGGCTCTGGAACAGGAAGTCCATTTTTTACAACCGATTCTGCAGCATCGTTAAGAGCGATAGAAATTGACGCAGAGGTTATTCTTAAAGGAACTCGCGTCGATGGTATTTATACAGAAGATCCAGAGAAAAATCCAAATGCTAAGAAATATAAGAATTTAACTTTTGATGAAGCTTATTCTAAAGATTTAAAAGTAATGGATATGACAGCTTTTACGTTGTGTAAAGAAAATAACGTTCCAATTATCGTTTTTGATATGAATACTCCTGGTAATTTAAAGAAAGTTGTAGCAGGTGAAGAGATTGGAACTTTGGTAGAAGTTTAAATAGTTATTATTTTATAAAAAGAAAATTATTACCTTTACGTAAATTAGAATTTTGAGATTATGAACGAAGAAGTACAGATGGCAATAAGTGAAGCTAAAGAGGGAATGGAAAACTCTTTAGAACATTTAAGACAAGAATTAATTAAAATTAGAGCTGGTAGAGCAACTCCTTCTATGTTGAGTAGTGTAATGGTTGAATACTATGGTACGCCAACTCCTTTAGCTCAAGTAGCTAATGTTGCAACTTCTGATGCGAGAACAATTACGGTTCAGCCTTGGGAAAAATCTATTTTAGTCGATGTTGTAAAAGCAATACAAAATGCTAATTTGGGACTAAATCCTCAGAACAATGGTGAGTTAATCATTATTTCTGTTCCTATGCTTACCGAAGAAAGAAGAAAAGATTTGTGTAAGAAAGCTAAAGCAGTTGGTGAACATTCTAAAGTTGGTATTAGAGGGAAAAGAAAAGATGCAAATGATTTTATAAAATCGCTTAAATCGGATGGTTTAAGTGAAGATATTGCGAAATCAGCTGAAGACTCAATACAAAAATTAACGAATGATTACATCACGAAAATTGATGAAATTATTGATGCTAAAGAAATTGATATTATGAAAGTTTAACTTTCAAATGATTTTAGTTTAGGTCTGTAAGTTTTACTTACAGACCTTTTTTTTGCCACATTTTTATTTTAATGGGTATTAGTTATTACCTTAGTCAAATGCTTTCAGATAAAGAGAAAAATAGATACAATAGACATTTAAAATTGAATAATGTCGGCTTATTAGGTCAAAATAAACTTAAAAAAGCAAGTGTTTTAGTTGTTGGAGCAGGTGGTTTAGGCTGTCCAATTTTGCAATATTTAACCGCTGCTGGGGTTGGGAAAATTGGAGTTGTTGATGATGATAAAATTGAAGAATCTAACCTACAACGTCAAATATTATTCAATTCGGAAGATGTTGGAAAACAAAAAGCTATAGTTGCTGTCGAAAAATTGTCGAAACAAAATCCATTTGTACAATTGAAGTACTACAACGAACGGTTGACTACAAAAAACGCCCTAACTCTTTTTTCAAAGTATGATATTATAGTTGACGGAACAGATAATTTTTCGACGAGGTATTTAATTAATGACGCTTGCATTCTAGCAAATAAACCCTTGGTATTTGGAGCTATTTATCAATTTGAAGGACAATTAAGCGTCTTTAATTATAAAGGAGGTCCTTCGTATAGATGCTTATTTCCTGAACCTCCTAAAGAAAATCTAACACCAAATTGTTCAGAAGTTGGTGTTCTTGGAGTTTTACCCGGTGTTATGGGAACGATGCAAGCGAATGAAGTACTCAAAATAATACTCGAGATTGGCGAAGTGTTGAGCGGGAAATTAAAAGTTTTAAATTTATTAGATAACACAAGTTATACACTTCAAATCGCAAAAAACAGTGAGCAATTAGAGCGTGTAAAATCAAGAGGGTTAGAAGATAATTACGATCTGTTTTGTGGTATTAACGAAAGTAAAGCGTTTAAAAGGGTGACGCTTTTAGAAGCTAAAACGCTTGTTGGTGATAATGATTATTTGTTTTTAGACGTAAGAGAAGAATGGGAACAACCACAAATAAAGGAACTTAATGCCTTGCAAATTCCTTTGGATGAAATTGATGAGTTGGTAGCGGAAATACCAAAAGACAAAAAGCTAATTGTCTTTTGCCAAACAGGCGGAAGAAGTAAACAAGCAATTTTATTTTTGGAAAAAGAATTTGGGTTCAATAACTTATATAATTTGGAAGATGGTGTTTTGGGGTGGTAAACAAAACAATATATTTACAACAATTTACGTTAATACAATCTTCTCTTCTATATTATGAAACAACTTATTTTATCCATATCTATATTTATTTGTGTTTTTAATGCGGTAGGGCAACAAGATTTGAGCTTATACTACATGGATAATCTACAGCAAGTAGAACAGGTAAATCCTGCAAGGCGACCAAAGTTTAAAGTTAATGTAGGTATCCCAGGTTTGTCTTCTATTTATTTTAATCATTTTAATACGGTTTTTACTCCTAAAGACTTTTTTAAAAATTCTAAGTCAACTATTTTTATACCTACTAATGGAAAAATGCCTGAACTAAGAAAGCAGCATTTGAAAAGAATGTGGACGAATAGAAATTATATTGGAATACATGTAAAAGAAGATTTAATTCATTTTGGTTTTGTTCTAAAAGAAAATTATGTAAATTTTAGTATTACAGAGAATGTGTCGGCTCGGGTGACCTTACCTGGGGATTTGCTCGAATTTCCGATAAGAGTAACCGAAGATCCAACTCAATTCGATGGGAAAACACAAAGTTTTAGAGGCTTGAATTTACATTTGAATCACTATCGAGAATATGGAATAGGAATATCTCATCCGATTAATGAAAACATTAATATTGGAGGTAAAATAAAATACCTCTATGGAATGGAAAATGTTTATACAAAGAAAAATTCATTGAGAGCAGGGTTCGATACCAATGATAAAACAATTTATAGTAAAGGAGAAATTAAAATAAATAGTTCTGGATTATCATCTCTAGGCAATGAGTCAGCAATGAATTATTTATTCAAAAAGAAAAATAGAGGTTTAGGTCTTGATTTGGGGATAGAAAATCAGCTAAATGAGAAAACAACCGTGTCATTGAGTGTAACTGATTTAGGTTTTATTCGATGGAAAAATGGGAATAAAAACCTTGTGGCGAGCAATGGGAATATAGGAGATAAAATAGTTGACGTTTCGGAGGAAGTATTGTCAAAACCTACATACAGTCAAGACTCTGTCGATAATGCGATCAATGATTTGTCAAATGATTTGTCTGGAGATGGATTGTACGAATATAATAGTAAAAAATATACGACGTTTTTAATTACTCAAGTTTATTTTGGAGGTATTCGAAAGCTTTATGAGACCGAAAAACTTAGTGGTAAAGCAAGTGCCCTTTTACATGCTGAAGTTTATAAATGGAGGGTTAGACCTTCTTTGACTTTGGCTTACTACCAAACAGTTGGAAAATGGTTGCAAGTAAATGTTTCTTATTCATATATCAATCGTGATTTTAGAAATTTAGGAGCTGGATTTACAGCGAAGTTAGGTCCTTTTCAATATTATTTAATTATTGATAATTTAATGCCTTTGAAAAGAGCTAAAATTCAATTCGGTGATGAAGGAAAACCTAGTCAATATCCAAAATTTAGTAAAACAATCCATCTTAAAACAGGTATAAACCTAGTGTTTAGAAAAAGAAAACTTGGAGGTAGGTTTTATAAAAACTCGAAAGGTAATCCTACGAAGTTTAAGAAAGATAAGTATAGTTGTCCGACGATGTAATGTTTAAATGAGTTCGATTATTTTAGATGAAAATGTAACGTTTTACACTCTGTTTTATTTTAGTAATTGGTTTCTCGTCTAGATCTTTTTGCGTTAGGGATAGTAGCGGCATCCTTTTTTGTTTTTTACAAAAAAGATATAGCGAATAGCCCGTTTAAACGCCCTAATAAAAAAAAACATTTCTTTAAGCAAAGTAGTATCTAATAGTTTTCTGTATATTTATAGCTATTAAATTACTTGTTATGAAATTATTGATTCAATTATTTATTACAACACTGTTAATTTCGATTAGTTTTGTTAGTCTAGCTCAACTGTCTGATGATTTTTCGGATGGGGATTTTTCTTCAAATCCAACTTGGACTGGGGATATTACGAAATATGTAGTTACAGGGTCTGGGCGTTTACATAGTAATGGACCTGCGCAAAGTGATACGGCTTATTTGGCGACTAATGTTGGTAATTTAGATTTTTCGAATACAATTGTTTGGGAGTTTTTTGTGCAAATGGATTTGAACCCGTCGAATAGTAACAACGCTAGAATTTATTTGGTTTCTGATAATGCTAATTTAAAAACAGCTCTAAATGGTTATTTTATAAGAATTGGAGAAAATGGAAGTTCAGATGCGTTAAAGTTTTATAAACAGACTGGTACAACAGCGACATTACTCTATTCTGGGACTGGAAATACATTTGGAAGTAGCCCTACGGCAAGTATAAAGGTAACTAGAACTTCTAGCGGAGATTGGACTTTTGAGAGTGATGCTACTGGCGGAACGACTTATGTTCCAGAGGGGATGATAAATAATACAGACATTGTTGCTTCTCAGTTTTTTGGAATATGGAGTAAATATACGGCTTCTAATTCTCCTAATTTTTTGTATGATAATTTTACAATCACAGCAAATACAATAGTTGACAATACTGCTCCAATATTTTCTGATTTAACAATTGTATCAAGTACGCAATTAGATGTAAGTTTTAATGAACCATTGGAAAGTACAACGGCTCAAACAATTACAAATTTTAGTGTCAATAACGGTATCGGAAACCCGACGAGTGCGGTTTTAGATGGAAGTGATCCAACGCTAATTCATTTAACTTTTGCAACCGCTTTTGTTGATGGGCAAACCAATGAAATAACGATTGAAAATATAGAAGATTTATCGAATAATGTAACGCCTTTGGAGAGTCATGATTTTCTTTATTTTGTGCCTGTTACAGCGAGCTATAAAGATTTGGTTATCAACGAAATATTTGCTGATCCTAGCCCTCAGCTTGGTCTTCCAATGGGAGAGTATATCGAAATTTATAATGCTTCTACCCATATTTTTAACCTTACAAATTGGACAATTGGAGATGCTTCTTCTGACGAGCAAATAGGAAATTATACGCTAATGCCGAATCAATATCTACTAATAGCTGATGATGCTTTTTCTTTTGATTATTCGATTTATAATAACGCAATTTTAGTAGCGAGCTTGCCTTCTTTTAATAATGGATCGGACGATGTTGTATTGAAAGATGAAAACGGAACTGTAGTTGATTTTGTTTCTTATTCTAGCGACTGGTATGGAAGTTCAATAAAAGCAGATGGAGGTTATACTTTAGAATTAATTAATCCAACGTTACCTTGTACGAGTTCTTCAAATTGGATTGGGTCTAATAGCCCTGATGGCGGAACTCCAGCGGTACAAAATTCAGTTTATGATATAACACTAGACACTTATTCACCAACAATTGTAAATACTTCTACCGCTAATAATGCGACAATAAATATTTGTTTTTCTGAAACAATAGATACGGTAGGAATCAACTCTTCGTTTTTTACACTTAACAATGGGATTTCTGTTCTTTCTTATACTTTTGATGATTTATTAGAATGTGTAGAGCTAATCACGGCACAAGGATTAGATACAGGAATTGTTTATACTGTAACTGTAAATGGACTTAGTGATTGTTCTGGTAATGCAATGTCAAACGCTACGACATCTGTAATGTTACCTCATTTAGGAAAGAAAGGAGATTTAATTATCAATGAAATATTATTCAACCCTTTTCCTGAAGGACAAGATTTTATCGAAATCTATAACAATTCGAGTAAAAATATAGATTTGCTGAATTGGCAATTGGCTAGCGTTGCAGGAGATACTGTTTCCAGTAAAAAAGTAATCTCATCTCACTATTTATTAAAAGCTTTCGAATACGTTGTCATCACAAAAGATAGTAATAATATAAAAGAATTTTACGGTAATGCGGTTGATGGTAAATTTATTGAAATGAGTAGTCTTCCTTCTTATTCAGATGGAGCAGGTACGGTAGTTTTATTATTGCCCAATCAACAAGTTTCTGACAGTGTAGTTTATGATGATAGCTTTCAGTTTGCTTTGTTAAAGGAAACAAATGGAGTCTCTTTAGAAAGATTAGCTTTTAATCGACCTTCAAACGACGAAACAAATTGGCACAGTGCGTCTGAGTTAGTGGGGTTTGCAACTCCTACAATCAAAAATTCTCAATATACTGTTTCGGAGGAGGCAACTACAGAGTTGATGGTAGAACCTGAGATTTTCTCACCAGACAATGATGGATTTGAAGATGTTTTGACGCTTTCATATAAAATGGATGCAAGTGGTTATGTTGGAAATATTACTATTTTTGATGCACAAGGGAGGACAATTAGACAATTAATGCAAAATGAATTACTAGGAATAGATGGTTTTATTTCTTGGGATGGATTAAACAATAACAGAGAAAAAGCAAGAATAGGAGCGTACATTATTTATTTCGAATATTTTGATTTAGATGGAAATGTACACGCTTTGAAGAAGGCGTGTGTTGTAGCGGGAAAATTTTAAGCATAAGAAAGAGCATTAAAGCAATGAGAATAATATTATTTACAGGAAAAGGAGGAGTAGGAAAAACTACAATAGCAGCTTCTACGGCAATTAAAACAGCAAAAGAAGGAAAGAAGACCTTGATTATTTCTACCGATCCAGCTCATAGCTTGAGTGATGCTTTGGATACTCAGTTGACTCCTGAGCCATCTGAAATTGCAAGTAATTTGTGGTGTATGGAGTTTGACGTTTATTATTCCATGAAAAAATATTGGGGTAATATGCAGGAAATGATGAAAGCCATTTTCAAATTCCAAGGCGTTAAAGATGTTGTAGCTGAAGAGTTGTCTGTATTGCCAGGAATGGAAGAAGCCGCAGCTTTTTTATGGTTAGAGAAGTTTTACCGAGAAAAAACCTACGATGTAATTATAATTGATAGTGCTCCGACAGGAGAAACATTGACGTTGCTAAGTTTGCCACAAGTTACTAAATCGTGGCTTACCAAAGCTTTTCCTGGGCAGAAGTTTGCGGTAAAAACATTAGGGGCAGTAATCCGTAAGACAACGGGAATCCCTGTAGATAAAGGTTATGAAGAAATGCAACAATTGTTTGATAAATTAGAATCGATTCAAAAAGCATTCTTAGATCCTTCCATCTGTTCGATAAGAATTGTTTCTAATCCAGAACGAATGGTCGTACAAGAGTCCAAGCGAGCTTATTCTTATTTGCAATTGTATGGTTATAATGTTGATGCCGTGATTGTTAATCGAATTTTACCAGAAATAGAAGCTGATTTTTTTAATCACTACATCGAAAAACAAAAGCTTTATTTAGAAGAAATAGAGGAAAGTTTTTATCCATTACCTATTCTTAAAGTAAAACATCAAGGGAAAGAAGTTTTTGGGATGGAATTACTAACTGAAATTGGAAATTCAGTTTATGGAGACATGGATCCTGCTGAAGTGTTTCATTATGAAAAACCACTTGAAGTTATTGAAATTGAAAATGGCTATAGTGTGAAACTAAAAATTCCTTTTATAAAAGAAGAAGATTTTGAGTTGAAACAATTTGGAGATGAATTAATTATCAATTTACAAAACAGAAGAAAGAATGTTTTCTTGCCTAAATTTGCAAATTATATGAAAATTTCAAACTATTCGTATGAAAATCCTTGGCTTACAATAGAATTAAAAAGAGATTGATAACATGCGTTATTTAGAAAGACCATATCCAAGGGAATGGAACTTGACACCGATTTTCATTTTTAAAGTAAGCTCTTTTATCGGGCTGTTTGTTTTCTTATTTTTGTATATTTTTCAACCCGATAATTTAATTGGGACTTCAAATGCATTTGCTTTATTTCCTTGTTTTATTTACGGTTTAATTGGAAGTGTAATACCTTCTTTATCCTTGATTTTTACGCCTAGATTGTTTCCAAACTATTGTAATGAAGAAAAGTGGAACATTAAGAAAGAATTTACTTTAAATATTTCCATTGTAATTCTTATAGCAATATTTGTAAATATTTTTGGTTTTAACTATCTCGAAATAGATTTTGATTGGTTTAAATTATTCAAAATAGTTACTTTAGTTTTTTTAGTAAGTTTAATACCTGTTTTAGGGCTAATCTCATTCAATCAGAACCGTTGGTTAAAACAATATATAGCTTCTTCTGAGGAAATAAATGAGACAATCGAGCATTCAAAACCTCATTTACCTCATGTAAATTCTAATGAAGTAATAATTGAAGGTCAAGGAAAAAATGAGCGTGTTCGCTTGAATGTAGATGATGTTCTATTTATTAGCTCTCAAGGTAATTATTGTGAAATTATACGAGTGATAAATGGTAAAATAAAAAAAGATTTAATTCGAATCAGCATAGCCAATATAGAAGAGCAACTTAAATCATTTGAGGTAATAGAAAAAGTTCACCGAAGCTTTATTGTTAATTTAGAGAATGTAAGAAACGTGAATGGAAATGCTCAAGGCTATAAACTCTATTTTGAGCATACAAAAACTGTTGTACCTGTTTCAAGAAATAAATCTAAAGAAATTAAAAGTAAACTGATAGCTTTGAGTAAGTAAAAGTTTTCCATTTTGTTCTATGAAAGCTTTTTTTAAGCTTAGTTTCTCTTCCTAGCTTGAAATATCTAATGAAGAAATATTTTTTTACTTTTTAATTATTTTTTTTACAATACTCTCATTATTTATTGTTTTAATCTTAGTTATGTAAATACCATTTTCTAAATTGTAAATATTGATTTTATTTGTATTACGATATGTAGCTATTTGTTGCCCTTCAAGATTGTAAATGTCTATACTAATAATTGGTTGATTAAATGAAACCGTCACATTTCCTGAAGTAGGGTTAGGAAAAAGTTTTAGATTATCGTTAAGAACTATCTCTTCCATACCAACAAGGCAATTACTATTAAAACTTTGTATGGGATTTCGAATCCAATTAGCGGTGCTATAAACAACATCATCTACTTGAATGCAAGTAAGATTAGGGTTGTCAGTTACATCAACTGATGTAAAGTTAGTATTATTACCATTGGCTAGATTCAAATAAGTTAAAGAATTAGAATTACAATATAAATCGGTTAAAGCTGTGTGTTGTGTCAAATCAAAACTGGTGAGTAGATTGTGTGAACAACTCAAATGTATTAAAGAGGTGTTGTGCGATAAATCTAGATTAGTTAAAGAGTTATATTGGCAAGCTAAATTTGTTAAAGCAATGTTTTGCGTTAGGTCTAAACTAGTTAATGAATTAACGTGGCAATATAAAGTGGATAAATCTGTGTTTTGTGTTAGGTCTAAACTGGTTAATTGGTTTCCAGAACATTTTAAATCTATTAAACTAGTGTTATGTGTAAGGTCTATACTAGTTAAAAGATTTGCTTCAATTTTTAAAACCTCTAAATCTGTATTTTGTGTTAGGTCTAAACTGGTTAATTCGTTTCCGGCACATAATAAATTCGTTAAATTGGTGTTTTGCGTCACATTTAAGCTAATTAATGAATTATAGTGACAGTCTAAATGTGTTAGCAATGTATTTTGAGACACGTCTAGACCTCCTAATAAATGATTAAAAGAACAATCTAAATATGTCAAAGCTGAATTTTGTGTTAAATCTATATTGGTTATCGAGTTATTACCTATATTTAAATGTGTTAAAGCTGTGAGTTGTGTCAAATCTAAATTAGCTTGAGAACTATAATAGCAATCTAAATATGTCAAAGCTGTATTTTGTGTCAAATCTAGACTACCTAATGTACTATTATAGGAGCAGTCGAGTTGTGTTAAATTTGTAAAAGCTTCAATTCCTGTTAAATCAGTAATGGACAGAGAACTACAAAATATCCCCCCTGTAAAAACAAAAGCTTCACTTGTTTGTATTTCAGTATCACCATTTGTATTTATCGCATTGCTACCAATAAGATAAGCTTTAAAATTAGCATCTGGAATAGTTACATTTTGAGCAGTCATCCCAAGGGTAATCATTGATAAAATAGAATAGATTAATTTTTTCATCTTCGTTAGGGGGTATAAGGTTTAACATTATTAATACGACTAAAAGTATCGTAAAAAAACACTTACATTTTCATTACTACTATCGCTTAATCAAACTTTAAGGAACTAAACAAAAAATGTAAACTTAATGCAAAATAGGCTTTTTTTTTAAAACTACTTCAAAAATCAATCAAAAAACACATCTTTCTGGTTATAAAAATAAATCCTAAGCATAAATAATATAGTTATTAAC
>WFNC01000201.1 GCA_015488785.1 Flavobacteriales bacterium
AGGAGCTTCTAAAGTCGCTCTTTTTTACCAAGTTTGACTAATTTTTAAAACCAAAAAGCTATCGCTACTATCCCTAACGCAAAACAAATAAACCAATTATTGATTTCGTTAAAAAATCAACAAATAGAGCTATCAAAAGTACTTTACTTTCGGTTTGTCTTCTTAGTCAAATATAAACATTTTGTTTTTAACTTTTATGTTTAGCGCATTTTAGATTTTAACAGGCAGTGAGTATGCTTCAGCATTATCATTCATAAAATAGATTAGAATATTCATCATCCAAATACTGAAAAACTGTATATTTGTTTAAACGAAAATACAAAATGTCAGAATTTAAAGAAAAATATATAAATCCATTCACCGATTACGGATTTAAGCGTTTGTTTGGTGAAGAACCAAATAAAGATTTATTACTTGATTTTTTAAATGAGTTATTAGTAGAAGAACAAGGTAAAATAACTGAGTTGACTTACCTCAAAAATGAAAACTTAGGAGCTACTGAGCTTAATAGAAAAGCTATTTTTGATTTATACTGCACAAACGAAAAAGGAGAAAAATTCATTGTTGAGTTACAAAAAACAAAACAAAAATTCTTTAAAGATAGAAGCATCTACTACTCAACTTTTCCAATAAGAGAACAAGCAAAAAAAGGAAGCTTTTGGAATTTTGAACTAAAAAAAATATATACAATAGCTATTTTAGATTTTGTCTTTGACGAAGATAAAAACGAACCCAATAAGTTTAGATACGACATTAAGTTAAGTGACATAGAAACAAAAAAAGTATTTTATGACAAATTAACTTTCATTTATCTCGAAATGCCTAAATTCAATAAAAAGGCAAATGAATTAGAAACACGATTTGAAAAATGGCTTTTTGTTCTCAAAAACCTTCATAAATTAGAAAAAATTCCAAGTGAGTTAAAAGAAAATATATTCTTAAAACTTTTTAAAACTGCTGAAATTGCAAAATTTAGTCAAGAAGAGTACCTCGATTATGAAGATAGCTTGAAATATTACAGAGACATTAAGAACTCTTTAGACACAGCAAGAGAAGAAGGTGAAACAAAAGGTAAACTAGAAGTTGCAAAAAAATTATTAGAAAATGGTATTGACATTGAAGTTATTATTTTGTCAACAGGTTTATCTAAAACTGAAATAGAAAATCTGAAGTAAAACACAGATAATTCATTAATATAGACCTCCTGAACCAAATTACTAGAGAACCAGCTGAATCAAGTGAGCTAAAACAAAAATTAAAGAAAAAATAGAACCCTGTCTCATTCCCTAAAAAAGGAAATATTAGTTAAAAAAAAATAAGTATTAACAAAAACAAAATGATAAAAAAAGGAAGCTTAATTACATTAGTATTAGCAATCAGTTTTGGATTTTATTACCTCTATGTTCGTTTACCAATCATCAATGGTTATGCAGCCAAAAATATGTGTTCGTGTGTCTTTGTAGCAAACAGAACACAAGACCAAGTAGAAGAACATGAATTAAACTTTTCATTCTTAAAATATACTTCACATAAAATAGATACAATAAACAAAACAGTAGAAAGCTCTTTCTTTGGTTTCAGAACCCGAACAGCTTATTACAATCCTAATGTAGGATGTGCATTAGTAAACCAAAAAGAAAATGTAACCCCGTTTAAAGCAATTGACTTTGATAAAAATAGCATCAGCTACAAAAAAGATTCAGTCCTTAAAATTAATTCAGTCAATCAGAACGAAGAATTAGATGAAATTGTAAATGCACATATCAATAATAAAGACGCAAATACAACAGCGTTACTAGTCATTCACAACAACAAATTAATAGCCGAAAAGTATAGCGAAGGATTTACGAAAGAGAGTCGTTTTTTAGGATGGTCTATGGCAAAAAGTATAATGAGTACACTTGTTGGTATATTAACCAAAGAAGGTAAAATAAACAGAGACGAAACCATAAACGAACCAAGTTGGAAAAACGATGAACGAAAAAACATAACATGGAATAATGTGCTTCAAATGTCAACAGGTATAGCATGGAAAGAAAACTATGGATCCATTTCAGACGTAACAAAAATGCTTTATACGCAAGACGACATTTATCAAACTGCAATACAAAACAAATTAGAATTTCCTATCAATAGCCATTTCAAATATTCATCAGGATCATCAAACATCTTAGCAGGGCAGCTAAAAAAACAATTCAAAACAGAAGAGGAATATTTAAAATTTCCGTATGAAAAACTTTTTTCAAGACTAGGAATGGAATCTATGCTACTAGAAACAGATCCCAATGGAACGTTTGTCGGCTCTTCGTATGCTTGGGCTACAGCTAGAGATTGGGCGAAGTATGGTTTGTTATATTTGCACAATGGAAAAGCGAATGGAGAACAAATATTGGATGCAGAATGGATAAATTATACAACAACTCCAGCAAAAAACTCAAAAGGCATATACGGAGCTCAATTTTGGTTACACACACCAGAAGAATTTCCAGATGTAGCCTCCGATTTATATTTTGCTGATGGTTTTCAGGGACAGCGTGTTTTTATTCTGCCGTCAGAAAACTTAGTTGTAGTTCGTTTTGGTTTGCATAGCCAAGGCGATGTAGATTTTAATCAATTGTTAAAAGAGATTCTAAAAGCGCTTTAAATGATTGGAACTTTACGTTTTGGTACACTATAAAAAAAATAGAAATATTAACCGAATTTTGGATTAATTCCCATATAAATTTGATATATAGCAGGAAAATCCTATTTTTGCAAATTATTAGAATTAATTTAAGAAAAAAAACAGATATATAATATGGATATTTTCGAAAGAATTGCAGGTAATAAAGGTCCTCTTGGGCAACACGCGAAAGGATCACACGGTTATTTTACATTTCCAAAATTAGAAGGAGAAATAGCTCCTAGAATGACATTTCAAGGAAAAGAAGTTTTAACTTGGAGTATAAATAATTACCTAGGACTATCTAATTTACCCGAAGTAAGAGAAGTAGATGCGCAAGCAGCTAAAGATTGGGGATTAGGATACCCAATGGGAGCAAGAATGATGTCGGGACAAACGTCTCAGCACGAGCAATTGGAAAATGAAATTGCTAATTTTATGGAGATGGAAGCCTGTTATTTACTAAACTTTGGTTATCAAGGTTTTATGTCAATAATCGATGCTTTAGTTTCTAGAAATGATGTGATTGTTTACGACAGTGAGTGTCACGCTTGCTTGGTAGATGGAGTACGTTTACACCAAGGAAAAAGATTTGTATTTCCACACAACGATATAGATAAGTGTAGAAAACAATTGGACAGAGCAAACAAAATTGTTGCAGAAACAGGTGGAGGTATCTTATTGATTACCGAAGGAGTTTTTGGAATGAGTGGAGATCAAGGAAAGCTAAAGGATATTATTGACTTACGTAAAAACGAAGGTTACGATTTTAGGTTAGTAGTCGATGACGCTCATGGATTTGGAACACTAGGAGACAAAGGTCAAGGAGCAGGAGAAGCACAAGGAGTTCATCAAGAAATAGATGTACTTTTAGGGACTTTTGCTAAATCGATGGCTAGTATAGGAGCATTTGTTTGTGCTACCGCTGATATTATCGAGTTTTTATCTTACAATATGCGATCTCAAGTATTTGCTAAATCGTTACCAATGCCACTTGTAATAGGAGCACTAAAACGTTTAGAGTTATTGAAAGGAGAAGAGCAAAGAAGAAAGTTATGGGTAATAGCTGATGCTTTACAGTCTGGTCTTTTAGAAGCTGGTTTTAATTTAGGAAACACGAACTCTTGTGTAACTCCAGTTATGTTAACAGGAACTTTAGGAGAAGCAACTAAATTAACGTATGATTTAAGAGAAAATTACGGATTGTTTACTTCAATTGTTGTTTACCCTGTTGTACCTAAGGGAATGATTTTGTTAAGATTAATACCTACAGCAGCTCATAGTCTAGATGATGTTAATTATACAATTGAAACGTTCAAAAAAGTTAAAGTAAAATTAGACGCTGGAGATTATCATTCAGAAGAATTGCTAAATGCAAATGCCTAAGATTATTCTTTGGTTATTTACTAAAAAACAATTATTAAAATAAGCTTACATCGAAAAGTGATTTGATGTGATACTAAAAAACCTCTTTTCATGTTATTTGAAGAGAGGTTTTTTTGAATCTTTTGATTCCGATTTATTCTGCCTTCATAATCTATTAAAAAAAATAGGATGACTTACAATAATTAAATAATGAAAAACTTAATTATAACATTTATAGACACTTTTTATTTTATCTTCAAACCATTTATGCCTTTAAAAACTTATCGGTATGCGGCTTGTGGAGGAGGTAATTTAGTTCTTGACATCGTCCTCTATTTTGTGTTTTTTCATTTTATAATAGCAAAACAAGATGTTGATTTAGGTATAGTAGTACTTAGTCCTCATATTGCCGCTTTATTCATGGTTTTTCCGATTACATTTACGACAGGTTTTTTATTAAACAAATACATCACCTTTGAAGATTCGAATTTAGCAGGAAAGACACAGTTAGTTCGTTATTTTTTAGTCGCAATGGGAGCAATTGTGATTAGTTATCTACTAATGAAAACGTTTGTCGATGTACTTGGGTTTTATCCTACAATAGCTAAAATTCTTTCCACTGCTATCACTGTTATTTATAGCTATTTATTGCAAAATTATTTTACTTTTAAAGTGGTGAAATAGTAGGGAAACTCAAATCTGAAGATTTATGATTTGAGTGTAATAAAAGGATATTTATAGTGTCTAAATTTACTTGTTAATAAAAAAAGTGAAATAAATTAGTCAGGCATTTTTGAATTTAGTAATTTAATGCTTTAGTTTAGAATAAATAGGTATTGTTTCTATTGTAAATGAACACTAAATCAAATCGAAAGAATTTAAAGTAATTGAATTATGAAAAAACTATTATCTATTTTCTTATTAGGAATGCTGTTACAAAATTCTTTTGCTCAATGTTTTCCAGATCGCCATAACACGACATGGTACGACGGTTGGATTTCTTGTCAAACAGCTCCAAGTCCCAATCCCAGTAGAGGAAACTCACATTGGGTGCAATATAATTTAGGCGAAACATACGTGTTGCATGAATTGTTTATTTGGAATTCAAATGCTCCAGATTTATTAGATTGGGGAATGCAAGAGATAGCAATAGATGTTTCATACGATGGTGTCACTTGGACAGAATATGGAGTTTTTACCTTAAATCAAGCGTCGGGTTTTAACCGTTATGAAGGAGAACTTGTCGCCAATTTTAACGATACCAAAGCTAAATATGTTTTAATAACAGGTTTGAATAATTTCGGAGGAGCTTGCTATGGACTTAGTGAAGTAAAAATTAATGTTGACAATACCGTAGGAGTCGAAGAAAATGAATGTTTGATGGCAAATGTTTACCCAAATCCTTTTAATAATGAACTAAAATTAAGTATAAAAGATAATTGCACCAACAAAAAAATATATTACTCGGTTATGGATGCTTTAGGTAGAGTAGTCATTCATGAAGCTCAAATTAATAAAGGAGAAACCCAAGAAATTCTTTCTGGTAGTAATATTAAAGGAGGAATTTATTTTGTGACACTCAGAAGTGGAGACGTGATTTCTAAAATAAAGGTAATTAAAGTTAATTAGAATAAAGCAACCAATGTTTTTGAATCTCGTTAGAAAGTAAAAGAATATAAATATGACTTATAGTATAAATACACTAATAATATTATTAATTATTAGTTTTGGAAATTCAGCATACAGCGCACAGCAAGGTTGCGATTTAACAGCTATTAGAGCTGCTTTTACAAGTTCGGGTTGTACCGAGCTAAGTTCTTGTCAAACCTCTTGTAGTATGTATTTTTATAATCCTTTATCTTTATCAGGTTCCGCAGCTCAGCAGTTTAGCGAGAATTTAGGAGCGAATTTAGTTTCGATTCAAAACGCAACTGAAAATAGTTGTATTGGATCTTCTTTAGCATCAAATGGGTTTGGAGGTATAATATGGATCGGTCTGAGTGATGAATTATCGGAGGGTAATTTTGTTTGGTATGATGGAGCCCCCAGTTTATTTTCTAATTGGGCATCTGGTGAACCTAATAATAATGGAGGAGGAGAGGATTGTACTCAAATCTTTCCGGATGGTTCATGGAATGATTTACCTTGTAGTGGTTTAAATTCGGCTTCAGTTATTGAAGTTAGTTTATGTCCACAAATTACAGCCAGTAATGATACTACAATTTGTAGGGGAACAGCTGCTACGATTTCATCTTCAAATACGGAATTTGGTTCTCAACCGTTTGTTTACACTTGGGACAATGGAATGACAGGTCAATCAATAAGTGTTTCTCCTACAACTACAACGACTTATACGGTAACTTCTACAGATAGATATGGTTGTTTTGTGACTGATGCAGTGGTTGTAACAGTAATAGATGCAGTTACCTCTAGCTTTACAAGTTCTTCTTTTTGTATGAATGATTCAGTATTATTTACCGATAATTCAGTTGCAACTTCTCCTGATGTAGTTGTGGGTTTTGGTTGGGATTTTGGAGATGGAGTACAATCTACCTTAGGAAACCAAATCTATCATAATTATTCTACAGCTGGTAGTTATATTGTTTCTCATGGAGTTACAACTGCTGCTGGATGTGTAGATTTAACTGTTAATAATATAACCGTTTATCCAAATCCTTCTGCTCAATTTTCTGTACCAAGTACATGCGCAAATGTTCCTGTTAGTTTTTCTGAAGCTTCAACATCAAGTGGAACATTAACCAATTGGGAATGGAACTATGGAGATGGAGTAGGAACAAGCACCAATCAAGATGATGATTATACTTTTCTAATGGGGGGAGCTTTTGATGTAGAATTAATTGCAACAGATGATCATGGATGTAAAGACACGTTGGAGCAAAGTATTACGATCTATAATCAACCACAAGCTCAATTTACAAGCGCAAGTGCAGGATGTTTATACGATACTGTTTATTTTACTGATGGTTCTATTATTGGTACGCCTGACAATATTACAAGTTGGAGTTGGGATGTAGAAAATGATGAAGTGATTGATTATACAACTCAAGATTCAAAACATTTATATACTTCTGCAGGTGATTTTGATGTGACATTAAATGTTGTTTCTAATAACGGTTGCCAACATAGTTTAACTCAAACGGTAACTG
>WFNC01000202.1 GCA_015488785.1 Flavobacteriales bacterium
ATTTTTATCAGTTTGATGCAATAAAAGCCAAAGAGAATGTGATTGAGTTTCTTAAAAAAGGAAAATGTATCCATAAAAATAAAATATCTAATTTGTCAATGGCTTTTAATAACATTTCAAAAAAGTTCATATTTAATACATATGATTATAAAGTTAAAGACGAAAATTATTTAAATGATTTATTATATAATGGTAGTGATGCTTTACCTGCTTTTGCTACATGGACAAATGTTATAGAGTTTGAACCCCAAACTTTTAATGTTTTAAATTTGGAAGAATCGATATTAAAAATGAATGCTAGATTAATTGAATTTGTAGAAGGAGTGAATAATATAATATTATTATCAGAGCTAGATAAAGAACAAGAAATATGGTAGTATTCTTGGATTCATTAAAATATGCACTTGAAATACAATTAAACTTAAATCTTAGTCTTCGGTCTGTCTTGGTTCAGTTGTATTCTCTTTCACTTTTAGTCGTTCCTCCTGCTCGTTTCGTTCATTAGTAGTTATTCTTTCTTTTTTTGCCTTTCTTATTTAGCCTACGGCAGTAAGGAAAAAAAAACAATTGATCTTTCACTAATCGTTTTTACCTCTCGTTTTATTAACCTTCCGATTTATTTGTTTTTTTGCTTTATTTGCTCAACAATATAGACTCCAATTATACCTAAAATAATATTTAGCATCGTAAAGGTGTTAGAGTCTAAGTCAAAAAAACGTTTTAGCGTTAATGATAATCCGACTACAAGTATTCCTACAATAATAAAGTGATTCATTTTTTTATAAATTTATTTTGTTGGATTTAGGTTAAACCGTAGCGAGAATACATTACTATATAGAGCTACAGAAGCATCTCCTATATCGGTTAATGCATAGTCGATTGCAATTCCTTTGAACTGTATTCCTATACCAATATTAGGTTGAATGGAATAAGTTATTTTATTATTCAAATCTGTAATTTTCTGCGTATTTCCAACACCAGCCCTTACATAAACCATTTTTTTGAATCCAAGTTCAACACCCAAATGAGGATCAATTGAGAAAGGATCTCCAACAATCAAAACATTACGTTTCCCATCTGTAGTTACATCTGCATCTAGTTCCGATAGAAATGTAAAATTAGTATTGATATTCCATTGTTTAGAAAGTCCTAGCATAATTCGTGGTAAAGTTAACTCTAAACCATTTTCTGGAATTTCATTCTCCGTTTGGGTAAAAACTTCTATCATTTTGTCATTCAAAGTGTAATTCCAAGCATTGAAAGTTGAAGTAATATCTCTTGCAACAACTGCTACGGTCAAGTCATTTTTACTGTAAGACAAAGCTCCATCGATTCCAAACCCCCAAGACTTAGCAAAATCTCCAACTTTTCGATGGATAATTTTTACATTTCCTCCTAAAGATAAATTTGGTTTTATTTTTTTTGCATAAGAAAATAAAAAAGCCATATCTGTAGCCGAAAAATAAGTTATTCTATCATAATTTAAATTTCCCTGCGCATCTATCAGTTCTGTTGTATTGGGTATATTATCAACACCAAAACGAATAAAAGAGACTCCAAAAGCACTTGTACTGTCTATTGTTTTTGCGAGTGCTCCAAAATCATATTTTGCTATTCCTGCAAAGTATTCAGAATGCATTAAACCTATTTGCAAATCAGTGTTAGTCGCCAACAAACCCGTAGGGTTCCAATAGCCTGCTGTAACATCGTTGGAAGAAGCAAGTACGGAATTTCCCATTCCTAAAGCTCTTGCTCCTACCCCAATATTTAAAAATTCATTACTATACTTTGGAGTATTTAATTGCGCATTGATTGACAACGCAAAAAAGAGACCTATTATTACAATTATTATTTTCATTAAAAACAAATTTAAGCAATCTTTGATTGAAGACGCTTCGAATTAACGAAAATATTTTAAATTTGTTGTATCTTTAAATTGAAAACAGATACTTTATTGATTGCTTCAAGGGAAAGAATAGGCTCAATTTTAGATTTTTATTTCTTTTTTAAGAATTTAAACGAATAATCGTTAGGAATAATAAAATATTATCTAGTTATTTGCAGACCGAATTAGAAAACAGAATTTTAAAATAAAATATATACCAGATGTCAAGAGTTTGTGAATTATCAGGAAAAAAATTAATGAGTGGAAATAATGTTTCTCACTCTTTAAGAAGAACTAGAAGAAAATTTTACCCAAATTTAATTACGAAACGTTTTTATATTCCAGAGGAAGATAAATGGGTAAAACTAAAAATATCAACTTCTACGTTAAGAAACATTAATAAAAAAGGTATTTCAGCAGTATTAGCAGAAGCTAAAGCTCAGGGATTTATTAAATAATATTTCTTTAATGTATAAGCATTAAACATTACCTTGTTACTTTTTTAGTAACAAGGTTTTTTTGTTTCTAAAACTTTTTTGTATTCGTTTCAATGCAAATAACAAGATTAACCATGCGCTTTTTTTACCTATACCTTCTATTCTCTTTTGTTCAAACAGGCTATTCGCAAGAGCAACCTAAAAAACATGAGATTAACTTAAATCAGTACGCTATTTACGATACAGACTTGCTTCCTGCATCTTTTTACAAAAAAAACAGGGAGAATTTAAGAGCTCTAATGGGAAACAATTCTGTTGCTGTTTTTTTTTCAAACGCGATAAAAAACAGATCAAATGACGTTGATTTTCAGTACCATCAAGACCCTAATTTTTATTATTTAACTGGACTAAGAGAACCCAATTCTATTTTAGTTATTTTTAAGAATCAAGTTGAAATAAACGGAGAAAAGACAAAAGAAATTCTATTTATTCAACCAAAAGAAAAATCGAAAGAAGTTTGGACGGGCAAACGTTTAGGCAAACTAGGCGTTGAAATGATACTAGGAATAGAAACCAGCTATAGTAACAAAGAATTTAATACAACTAATCTAAATTTTGAACAATTTAGCAAAGTTTATCATCTTCCTAAACAAACTGATGTAAACGATAATGTATTTGACAAATCAGATTTATACAACCTCTATTTACAATTTGACTCTAAAATAGCACCTGTTGAAACAGAAAAAGAGGATAAAACCAAGCTTATACAATGGCTAGCAAAACTTAGGGAAGTTAAAACTAGCGAAGAACTTTACCTAATGCGAAAAGCAATAGACATCACTTGCGTAGCTCAAAAGGAATTGATGAAAGCTTTACAACCAAACATGACCGAATACCAATCGGAAGCAATTATCGAATACATTTTTAAAGCAAGCGGCGCTGAATATCCTGGATTTCCATCTATTTTAGGAAGTGGAGAAAACTCGTGCATACTTCATTATAGCACCAACAGAAAAACAATGCTAGGCTCTAACTTATTGGTCAGTGATGTTGGTGCAGAATATCATGGATACACAGCTGACGTAACGCGAACAATGCCAGTAGATGGTCATTTTTCGAAAGAAGAAAAAATTATTTACGACATTGTATTGAAAGCTCAAAAAGCAGGAATCGAAGAATGTAAGGCAGGAAACTCTTTTTGGGATCCAAATATAGCCGCTACTTCTGTCATTTCTCAAGAACTACAAAAACTAGGCATCATAAAATCTCCGATTGGAGTAAGAAGGTATTTTATGCACGGAACTTCTCACTACTTGGGACTAGACGTTCATGATGTAGGAACTTACTTACCATTAAAAGCAAACTCAATCATAACCGTTGAACCAGGAATTTATATACCAGAAGGTTCTCCTTGCGATAAAAAATGGTGGAACATTGGCGTAAGA
Organism: Flavobacteriales bacterium; assembly: GCA_015488785.1. Taxonomy (GTDB): domain Bacteria; phylum Bacteroidota; class Bacteroidia; order Flavobacteriales_D; family Parvicellaceae; genus S010-51. Next base: position 3,768 of record WFNC01000202.1, read on the forward strand.
ATAGAAGATGATGTACTAATTACAACAGAAAAACCAGAAGTACTCTCCGATTGCATTCCAAAAACGACAGCAGAAATTGAACTGATGATGAAAGAAATTGGGTTGTTTAGTCAAAAAAAATAAGAAGTAACTACGTTAAAAACAATACCTAGACTTATTATTTAACCTTCTGCTTTCAAGAATCTAATTATTTTCGAAAAAAAAAGAGATAATTATTTGAATTATCTTTTTTTTTTCGAAAAAGCAACCAATATACTATACCTTCGTCTTAAAGTTATTAGTTAAAAACTTTTTTACAAAAAAAACAAGCATGATGACAAAATCTATTTTCTTATTAATTCCCTTTTTCTTATTTTTTGCAAATATATTTGCTCAAGAAACAGTTGAACAAAAAATCTTTAAAGTTCATATTGGAGAACACGCTTTAATGTGTCCAAATTTAGGGCCTAAACTAAAAGTAAACATAGCACAAATAGGCGGTAAAATTTTAATGTTTGATATCGAGAATAGCAATATGTTATTAAAAATACCTAAAGAAAACAAAGAAGCATCTAAAGCTTCTTACATTTCAACCATCATAGAATTAACAGGCTATCCAAAATCTCTAGTTGAAGTAATAGAAATAAATACTGAAGAAAAAGAGAAAATATTAAAAAAATATAACGCTAGTAATCATTTTAATTATGAAAAATAAAATAATTATATTGTTTTTATCAACCTTATTTACAACTGTAAATACATTTTCTCAAATAAAAACATTCATAAAGACAGTACATGAAACCGGAGCTCAACAGTTTTTTGATGCAGAGAGAACCTATGATAATGGTATAATTATTATAGGACAAGCAGGAGAAGGATATTGCGGAGCTGGTCTATTAACTAAAATAGATAGTTGTGGTGAATTAGTTTGGGCTAAAACATTTGGGGAAACAGGAAAATACCCTGATGGAGGTAGAGTTATACAAGAAATGCCTAATCATAATCTTTTATTGGGAGGTTTTGTAGTTCAGGGAACTTCTAGGATAGGCGTTCTAAAATTAGCTGACGAATTTGGAGTGCTCATTTGGTCTGTTATGTTCAATAATTTACGTTTTATTACTGGGGTAAATAAAACAATAAATGGAGATATTTTAGTATGTGGATATACGCATAACGAACAATGCGCTTACATAAAATTAGATGCTAATGGTAATGTTATTTGGAAAAAAACCATGAATGTAGTTTCTCCATCTAAACGAGGTTATAATATTATGGAAATTAGTACGGGTGATTATATCCTTATTTGGAATACGATAACACCAAAAGCAGATGTTTACATCTCTTTAATGAACCCTTTAGGAGAAATTCAATGGACAAAAAGTTATGGTACAGGTTCTGCTTTTCCAATTTTAAGAGAATGGGAACCGAGTGCTGTTATAGATCCTAACGATGGAAATATTGTAGTTTGTACAGCGACAACTTCATTGGGTCAAGGTACAGAAACAGCCCCAGATATATTAACATTCAAAATAGATTTAACAGGGAATGTAATGTGGGCAAAAACATATGGAAATACATCTGATGATCAACCAAAAAAAATAGCTTATGATGTACAAACAGAAGGTTTTTTAATTAGCGGAAAAACAGATTTTGACGTTTCTGCAGCTCCTACAACCGAAGTTATGACCGGGCACAACGCAATGGTTATAAGTATTGATAACACGGGAGCTACATTAAGAACCAATATTTATGGAGGAAATGGCGAAGATAAAGCTATTGAAACAGTTTCATATGATAATCATTACATCACCTCAATGGTGTCTTTAAATTCATTAGGCTCAGCAGGATACGACCCATTCATTATTAAAACAAATGAAATAGGAGAAGTAGCTTGTCAGCACACAACGATTAATTTTTCTGCAGCATTTGCAACATTAAGTGCTTCCTCTCATGCAATTACAGAAGTTTCTTCAAGCTTGCCTGCTCATTTTGGAGGAAGTGGATTTACTGATGACGGAACAACTTTTACTATTCATTGTCAGTCTTGTGATCCTTATTTCGAAATGATAGGAAGCCCTACGATATGCTTAGAAGATTCTATTGTTTTAATTAAAAAAGATGGTTGTCAATCATTTTTCACTATAAACGGTCAAGTTGAAGCACAAGATACTGTTGTTTTTAAATATACAGATGGAGGAGAACATACAATATCTGTAGAACACAATTGTATAGAAAACCCCTTTGAATATCATGTTTTTGTATCCGTTCCTAAAGCTGCATTTACATGGGACAATAAATGTTTATATGACTCTATACCTTTTCAGGATCAGTCTATTGTAAACTACGGAATTATAGATCAATGGAATTGGGACTTTGGAGAAAATAATACTTCGTCAAGTTTACAAAACCCGAAACACCTCTATCAAAATGATGGAGACCATACGGTAAAGTTAATTGTAACAACTGACGGAGACTGCACAGATACGTTAGATCACGAGATAACAGCCTACCCTATTCCAACGGCTATATTATTAACGAAACCAGAATGCTTATACGACTCTTTACAATTTAAAGATTCTACACTACTTAACTCCCCGAGTAATATATCGACATATATAACCAGTTTTGGCGATGGTTCGCCAATAGTACAAGAACAAAACCCAAAACATAAATACACTACAGCTGGCACATATAATGTTAGTTACATAACAGTTACTAACCAAGGATGTGTTGACGACACCAATATAACAGTAGCTGTTTATCCTATTCCTATCGCTTTGTTTTCAAGTACAACAGTTTGTGAAAATGTCCCTCCAACAGAATTCTCTAATTTATCAACAGTTTCTTCTGGTTCAGTAATAGACTGGCAATGGGATTTTGATGAAAATCAAGAAAACATATCCACACTTCCAAACCCCAGTCATTACTATAGAGAGAATGGAATATATAACGTAAAATTAATTGTAAAAACAAACTCTGGCTGCTACGACACGGTTAGCTATCCTACTAAAGTATTAGCTAAACCAACCAATTTATTTACTTCGAATATAACGGAATCTTGCGCTCCAGCTTGCATTGAATTTTATGACTATTCTAGACCTAATGCTACGAGTATTATTATGCGAAAATGGACATTAGGAGAAGGAGATACTACTTTGGAAGAAAACCCAAGTAAATGCTACGAAAACTTGAGTAATACTGATGATTTATCTTTTGATATAGGTTTAATAACAACAAATGATTTAGGTTGTTCAGATTCTAATTTTGTTGAAAAATACATTTGGGCTTGGCACAATCCGGTCGCTGATTTTGAAGCTAATCCTGAGCTTGCAAACATGTACGAATCTGAAATATCTTTCGAAAATAGTTCTATTGGGGCTACTTATTACAGCTGGGATTTTGGAGATTTTCATTTCGACAATGAAGAATTCCCTATACATATTTATGGAGATACTGGAACTTACGCCATTCAATTAGCAGTAGAAACAGACCACGCTTGTTTCGACACTACATATAGAGAAGTAAGAATAGATCCTGTTATAAGCATATACACTCCAAATACTTTTACACCTGATGGAGACGGAATAAATGATCAATTTTTCTTTAAAAGCTACGGAATAGAAGAAGAAGGATTAGAATTTTCTATTTTCGACAGATGGGGAAATCGTATCTATTATACCACTAATTTTCGTCCATGGGATGGCACTTACAAGGGAAAAAAAGTACAAGAAGACACTTATATTTATAAAATAAGATGCCTTGATTTTTTTGGGGTAGAAAAAGAATTTACAGGTCATGTTAATGTTTTAAGATAAATAATTATGAAAAATATAATAGCAATTTTAATATCCATTTTATGCTATAATATCAGTTACAGTCAATGTTCTGTTACGGCAACAGGAGATGCACAGGACTGTAGTGGTACTAATGGTAAAATAACAATTACTCCCTCTGGCGGAACAGCTCCTTATACTTACAGCATAGATAACGGGGGAACCTCTTCTTCTAATCCTATCTTCACAAATCTAATAGGTGGAGATTATAATATATTAGTAATCGACGCTAATAATTGTTGGGCACAAACAACGGTAACTATTGCAGACCCACCTTCAATTTATGTTATAAATACAGTAGAGAATTGTACTGCTACACCAGGTAAATTTGAACTTTTAGCAAGCCACGGGACAACTCCTTACGAATATAGTATTGACAATGGGACTACTTTCTCTAACGTTTTAGTTTACAACAGTTTACCTGGAGGGTATTACGATGTCATTTTAAAAGACGCTAATGGTTGCATATCTAGTTCTAGAGATACCGTTCCTTTCCCTTTAGAAATTATAAACTTAACCTCTTCCAATAGTTGTAATGGAAGTAATTCTGGATCTATTTCATTAGACGGTAATTTAGGGGCAGGAAACTATACTTACAGTTTTGATGGAGGAGTTAACTTTAACTCAATCAACAATATTGCTAATCTTTCGGCGGGAACATTTAACGTTATACTTAAAGATCTAGCAGGTTGCGAAGTACCTGTTGACGTTCTTATTGAAGATTTCCCTGCAATACAACCTGTAATAACAACTCAAGATATTCCTTGCAATGGAGGAGGTAACGGAAGTGTTGATGCTATTTTTTCTGGGACAGGTATTTACGATTTTACTATCAATGGAGGAACAACTACAGAAACAGGAACAACTTATAATAATACATCCTTATTGGAAGGTAATTATTTGTTAGAAATTATAGACGCTCACAATTGTGAAGCTTCTTTTAGTTTTGATATAGGAGAAGAAAAGATGGCCGATTCTGTTAATAAATTAAACGAGTACTGTTATGCTTCTAATGGAGAAATCGAAGCTTTTGGATATCTAGGAGTTGCTCCTTTCGAATATAGTTTTGACAATGGAACCTCTTTTAGTCCTAGCGGATTATTAAACAATGTTTCTCAAGGACAATATATTATACACGTTAAAGATGCTTTAGGTTGCACAAAAATAGACACCATTCAAATTACAAATTTTGGAGGAATAGAAGCCGAAGCATCTATAGCAGACACTATTTGCTTAGGTAGTAGCGCTTTTGTTTCTGTTACTCACAATGGAGGTAGTGGTGTTGATTATAATTGGGACAATGGATTATCAAACTCACAAAGTAACATTGTTTCTCCAAGTGTGACGACTAATTATACTGTTATTGTCACCGATAATTTTGGATGCAAGGACACTGTAGAAACAAAAATAACAGTAGATGACGTCCCCGTTTTACAAGTTAATCAAACTCAATTTTTTGCTTGTATTGGAGATACATTAGAAATTACAGCTACTGGAGCTGATAATTATAGTTGGAGCACAGGAGATTTAACTTCAAGCATAGAGATAGAAGTAGAAGGTGTCACAAGCTATACTGTAGTTGGTAGTAATGGAAATTGTTACGATGAAGAAACTGTAGATGTTATAATAAAACCAATGCCTTCTGTAATGGCCGACGCAAATAAGACGAGTATAAGTACGCATGATTCTATTTTTTTTAAGAATACAGGATCTGTTGCTTCGGTATATCATTGGGGGTTCGGAGATGGTATATCTTCAAATATGTCTAATCCATATCACAAGTTTGATTTTGCAGGAGCTTACATGGTAATACTAACTGGAACAATGGGGGACTGCGAAGCCAAAGATTCTATCTTAGTCTATGTAGGAACAGTAGATATAACAGAAGAGACAGAGGAAAATATCTTAGCTTATCCTAACCCTTCAAAAAACTTCATAAATATAGATATCAAAGAAGAAGCTTCCTTATCTATTTTTAATATAAGCGGAAAACGAATGAGAACACTTTCTTTAAAAAATGGAAAAAACACAATATCCCTCATTGATTATCCAAGAGGTGTTTATATCGGGAAGATCAATACAAGAAAAAAACAATATCAAATTAAACTAGTCTTAGAGTAAAAAGCTATTAAGAAAGGAAGCTTTAAAAACACGTGATTTATACACTACATTTAAGACTTTAAATAGAATTATGTTTTTTTAATCTTTATATTTTTACTTAATTCAAAAAAAAATGCATTAAGTATATCTGAAATAACTTTTAGTTGATTTAGCAAACCTTACAATCACTGTTTCATGAAAATACATTTATTACTTACATTTCTATTTTTCTGTCTTATTGGTTTAGCTCAGAATAAAGATAGTTCTATTGTAGAAAACGATTACTTACAAAAACTAGTATCACATACTCAATTCAACACCGTAATTAATCCCGCCAATGCAGGAATACAAGATGGAAACATATCGCTTTCTTCTTTTACGAATATAGCTAATCCGAACTACATAGAGGTTCACAACTATATTGGCATTGATGGGTATGTGAACAAGAAAAAAAGTCTAGCATTGGGAATTTATTATACATTGGATAACTTGGGAGGTTCGCTTTTACAGAATAGTATAGGGTTTGCGCTAAAAAAACGTATCAAAGATTTTCACATCGGTTTGGGTATCGAAAAAAACACAGTAAAGCTTCTAAACAATAACCTTGTATATCGAGACATGATTGATCCTCGTAAGGGAATAATTTATTCAACCAATGACAGAACAGTTGGATCTCAGGTAAGTGCATCCTTCAACATTAAACCAGGTATAATCTATGTAAAAAAAAAGTTTCAAATCGGGATTGGACTTAACAACATCAATCAAGGGAGTCAATCTTTGATAAAGGAATCAAGCCAAATACCTCAAGAAACTTATGTAAATGCTTCTTACCGAATAGTACTCGATGAAAAAATAGAATATGTTCCGATGCTTAAAGTAATGCATTCAAAATTTAAACAGAACATAGAAATAGACAATATTTTTATTTATAAATCTAATCGGAAATTACATTTAGTAAATCTAGCTTACACACACAATAAGAATGTAAGTTTAAAATACGGCATTAGTTTTAACGATAAGGTAAAAATTGGAATTCAATACAACCACCCAATCTATTTTCCTGATTATTTTCCCAAATCGATACTTATTAACGCGCAATATTTATTTAGAAAAAAATAACAGATTTTATGAAAGGTTTACTCTTTATAGTGATTGTACTAATTAGTTTTTCGAGCTGTAAGAAAGGTCGTTTAGGAAATAAAGGCGCTTGTGAGAATGGATATAATGACTCTAATACAAACATTCTAATTGAAGAATCGGAAAACAATACTTTTTGTCTATTGCCAGCGTTGAATTATCAAATAAGTGTTGAAAATTGGAATTTACACGCTATAAATTGGAACACAGGAGATACAACGGCTTTGATAGCGGTTAATGATTTTGGTACATATAACGGAAGTGGTCTTAATAATAATAACGACACTATTTCTTTTAGTTTTGAAGCTGTAAATTGTAATAACGCCATTTACATTCCTACGGCTTTCACTCCGAATGGAGATGGCATAAATGATACGTGGGAAATTGTATTTTTAAAAGAGTTAATTTGTTCTGAAGATTTTGATTTAACTGTTTTCAATAATAGTCATCAAATTATATTTAAAAGCTCAACTCTTTCGGACTCTTGGAATGGGAAGCAAACAGGACTACCTGCTCCTCTAGGACTGTACCATTTTATTGTTCATTACAAAGAAAAAAATGGTAATATGAAGGAGCTAACTGGTCAGTTTTTGTTGATTCGATAAGTTTTTTTTACTCCTGCCTATTAATTTTCTTTAAGCTATTAACTTTCAGAACTAAATAGGGCTCACTGAAAAACTCTCGAAATCAGTAGTATTGTTGTTTTAATAGATTTTCAGCCTTTAAAATGCAATGTTTTCTTTATTGTACTAAGAATTTTAGTGTAGTTGAATAGTCGTTAGCCTAATATAATCAGCATGCTTTATTGAGTTGAAGTTCATTTAAATCATAAAATAACGTAGTGTTATCAAAAAAATGATTTTAAATGCTGATTACCATATATAAATTACTATTTTTACTTTTAGTCTTTTTTGCGTTAGGGATAGAAGTGGCATCCTTTTGTTTTTTTATTTTCGAAAAAACAAAAGATATAACGGATAGCCCGCTCGAACGCCCAAATAAACAGAACTGACTAGATTAAAAACCATAAGCTATGAAAAATATTATTACAGGATTACTATTTTCTTTAATCACTACGTTGTCTTGGGGGCAGTTTGATACTTTAAGGTGTGATTTTGAAGTTACGGATACTTTAAAGTACGTTTGGAATAAGTCAAATACTCCTGTTTCTTTGTCTATAAATACAATAAATGAAACGGCTTCTGGCGCTCCAGATGATGGATATAAAGCTTACGGTCAACTGTTTGAAGCTCCAGATTCGGTAACATTAAAAGGTTTTTGTTTTTATGGATACATGTTTAGCGGTATTGAGGACACTGCGATTGTTAAAATTTATCAGACAGATATGACGGGAGCTATCGATTCTTTGATTGATTCTACTTCTGTTCCAATTCCATTGAAATTAAATTATAATGGTGATTTATATTCCGATAGCATAAAAATTTGTGTTGACTTAGATACTGCCCATTATTTACTTGGAGATTATGTGATAACGATAGAAAACAACTCTAGTTCGGATATGTATCTTGTTAGAAATGCGACAGGAGAAGGGAATGCGGAAGATTTATCTTACTCCTATTATTATTGGGATTCAAATCATGCTTACGACGGTTGGAATAGGAATTATGGAACTTTTGGAACAGCTTGGGATTTTGACATTATTATAGAACCAATTGTTTCTTACGGAATAACGACACAGCATTTGGTGAGTCAAAATAGTGGTTGTTTTGGAGATACTTTAAGAATTTCGAGCGAAATAGAGTACAATGATAGTTTAATGTATAATAGAATGTACAATCCGAATTATGCCAGTTATGCCGATACTTCAAGCTTTATTTATATCTATGGTGACGATACAATAACGACTGACACTTCCCATGTTTATGCTGCATCTGGAGCTTACAACGCTATGTTTGTAGGAGCTACAAATTTTAGTGGTTGGACTTTTAATAGTTATAATGCTTTTTGTTCTTACAATGCTTCAGCTTACTCTTTTGCTATTAATTTAGGAAATGACACTATACTTTGTGATGATTCTTTAGTTATTACGGGAGGTCAATATTTTGATAGCTATTTGTGGAGTACTACAGACACTACCGATTTGCTAACGCTATACTCCGATTCATTGTCTGATGGGGTGAATGAAATCAGTTTGATTACTTATTTTCAAGGATGTGAGAGTTATGATACTATTTTGGTAACTGTAAACGAGCTAAATATAGATTTAGGAAATGACACTACACTTTGTCTTAATCAACAATTGACGATAGGAGGTGATGTTCCGGGGGATTATAATTGGAATAGTGGGCAGTTGACCGATTCTATTTTAATTGGTCCTTTTAATACGTCTGACTCTTTGTTTTACAATGTAGAAGTTGATTTTAATGGATGTATAGGTAGGGATTCTATTGTTGTGTTTATTGATAACTGTTTAGGAATAGAGGAGTTTTCTGCAAATATTTCCGTTTACCCCAATCCAGCTAAGGACTATATTACAGTATCTGAAACTTTAAATGAAGAAGTTTCGCTTATAATTACTGATTTGAATGGAAAAATAATCTTAATTGAAGATATAATTGAAGGACAAAAAATAAACATAAGTAGTTTAGTTAGTGGAAGTTACATTCTTTCTTTGAAGAGTAATAAAATTAATCACCAACAAATGTTACAAATAATAAAATAAGGGTTTGCAAATAGGATATTTTTATCTATATTTGCACTCTTGAATTAACAAATTAGAATTTTTAGAGATGGCAAAAGCTAAAGGAAATAGAATACAGGTAATACTTGAGTGCACAGAACATAAACAATCTGGAAAGCCAGGTACTTCTAGATATGTAACTACGAAGAACAGAAAAAACACACCTGAGAGAATAGAATTAAGAAAATACAATTCAATTTTGAAAAAATATACTCTACATAAAGAGATTAAATAATTGAGACATGGCAAAGAAAGTAGTAGCATCCTTACAAAAAGGAGGAGGAAAACAACACACGAAAGTTATTAAAATGGTAAAAAATCCAAAGAATGGAGCTTACTCATTTAAAGAAGAAATTGTACACAACGATAAAGTTGCTGATTTTTTCAACAAAAAATAATCATTTATAAAATGATAGAAAACCTTATTTCGAAAGAAGTAAGGTTTTTTTTTGCCTTTATTTTAATTTATGCTTTAGAATAATCAATAAGATAAGGTAATTTATAATTTGAAATCAAATTTATTTCATGAACCAAAGCTGTATTAAAACGAACAACGTCTTGCCTACTTTCTCCTGGAACGTGCGCATAAAACCAAATATCTGAAATACCTTTTTCGATTAAAGCAACCAATTGTTTTGCCCAATCTTTTATTCGAGCTAAATCTATCTCATCTTGAACACCTCCTACAAAACGAACAAACAAGTTTTGATTTACGATTCTAAAATGCATTACATCTCTTCTTCCTGGCGTATCGGTTATTACTGGTATAATATTATTCTCTAGAAAAAGATGGTGCCATTCATCTATTACAATTTTATCGTTGAACCACTCCCCTGCCCTAAGTTCTATTGCGAACGGAACGTCTTGAGGTAAATATTCAACAAAGTCTCTAAGAATCGAAAAACTGCTTGGTTTGAAATAATTAGCCATTACAGCAAAAGAAACTCCCCTTTTGGCTTCGATAAAATCTAAGGCTACCAAAAATCGTTCTAATTGGACTTTCGCCTTGTCTTCCATTATATTTTTACGATGTGTAATGACTTGCGGAAACTTCATCGAAAAAGTAAAATCATCAGGAGTTTCTCCCATCCATTTTTCTAGCACGTGTGGTTTTGGCGTTCCATATCTAGTTGCATTTACTTCTATACTGTTAAATTGTTTCCCATACTCTTTCAAGAAGTTTTTGATGGGCGTATTACGGGGGTACAATGTTCCTTTATAATTCTTGTCTGACCAAACAGGTGCTCCAAAATGAAATTTTACTTCCTTGTTTTTTGGCAACTGATTTAAAGCTGAAATAGATAAATCGCTTAAAGTCTCAAATGTAAAATCTACTCCTCGTTTGTCTTCTATGTTTCCGAATTTCATATTGTAAAAATTACGATTTAACTAAGCTTTGATGTGCCCATTATTTTGTTTTTTGCAATTCAATCGTATAA
>WFNC01000203.1 GCA_015488785.1 Flavobacteriales bacterium
CCAAAACGATATACCAAAATTAAACCCAGTGTAAAGATTATTTTTTTTCGAAGCTCTTCAATGCTCCATATTGCTTTAATTGTATCTACAAACTTCTTCATGAAAAATCAATTAATTAAATTAGTTCAACTTTACCACCGGCTGCTTCAATAGCTTCTTGAGCCTTTTTAGAAAATTTATGAGCGTAAACTGTAACAGATGATTTAATTTCACCTCTACCTAATACTTTCAATAATTCTCTTTTATTGACTAAGCCGAAACTGACAAAATCTTCAAATGTAACAACATCTTTAACTTTACCATCGTCAATCAACTTTTGAATGGTGTCTAAATTAACGCCTTGATAAGCAACGCGATTGATATTGGTAAAACCAAATTTAGGCACACGTCTATACAAGGGCATTTGTCCGCCTTCAAATCCGGGTGTTCTGGAATAACCGGAACGAGATTTGGCACCTTTATGCCCTCTGGTAGCTGTACCGCCACGTTTGGAACCTTCTCCTCTACCTTTTCTTATATCTTTTTTTACTGAACCTTTTGCAGGTTTAAGATTGTGTAATTCCATTTCTACTAATTTTTTATTTCCTCAACGGAGATTAAGTGTTTCACTTTATTTATCATACCTTGTATTTGAGGTGTTAAATTGTGAATACGTTCTTGTCCTATGCGTCTTAAACCAAGGGCTTCTAAAGTTTGCTCTTGATCTTTGGGTCTGTTAATGATACTCTTAACTTGTTTTACTCTTACTTTTGTCATCTTCAAATAATTTATCCGTTAAAAACTTTATCAAGAGAAATACCTCTTTGTTTAGCTACAGCTTGTGCATCTCTCATATGTAATAAAGCATCCAAAGTAGCTTTAACAACGTTATTGGGATCTGAAGAGCCATGAGATTTGGTTAAAACATCACGAACTCCGGCTGATTCTAATACGGCACGGACGGCACCACCTGCAATAACCCCGGTACCTGGTGAGGCGGGTTTTAAAAAGATGCGTGCGCCACTGAATTTGCCTAATTCTTGATGTGGTATAGTCCCATTTATAATAGGAACTCTTACCAAATTCTTTTTAGCATTGTCAATTGCTTTTTGAATAGCATCGGGAACTTCTTTTGATTTTCCCATACCATAGCCTACAACACCGTTTTTGTCCCCAACGACAACGATTGCAGAAAATCCAAAATTTCTACCACCTTTGGTTACTTTGGTCACACGATTAACAGCTACCAAGCGATCTTCTAATTCTAAGCCACCCGGTTTTATTCTTTCTATATCTTTGTATTTATCAAGCATATCTTAAAATTTTAATCCACCTTTTCTGGCACCTTCTGCCAATGATTTCACACGACCGTGATATAAAAATCCGGAACGGTCAAAAGTTACTGTATCGATACCTTTATCGAGGGCTATTTTGGCAATTTTCTCTCCAACCAAAGCAGCTTTTTCGATTTTAGTTCCTTTTTGAGAAGCAACTTCTTTCTCACGTGAGGAAGTGGCAGCTAAAGTAACACCGTTAACATCATCAATGATTTGCGCATATACTTCTTTACTGCTTCGGAAAATCGAGAGACGCGGTCTTTCAGGTGTTCCTTTGACAATTTTTCTAATACGCTTTTGTATTCTTCTTCTTCTATCTAATTTACTCAGTTTCATAATGCTTACTTATTAGGCTGTTTTACCAGCTTTTCTTCTAATTTCTTCTCCTACATATCTCACACCTTTTCCTTTATAAGGTTCAGGTTTACGGAAAGATCTGATTTTAGCGGCAATATGTCCAATGAGTTGTTTATCAAACGATGTTAATTTAACTATTGGATTTTTACCTTTTTCAGATATGGTTTCAACTTTAACCTCTTTGGGTAATTCTATTAATATATTGTGTGAGAAACCTAAAGACAGGTCCAAAAGTTGTCCTTGGTTAGAGGCTTTATAACCGACTCCAACCAATTCTAATTCTTTAGTCCAACCTTTAGCAACACCTTCAATCATATTAAAAAGCAATGATCTGTAAAGTCCGTGAAAAGACTTGTCTCTTTTACTTTCTGATGGGCGTTTTACTTCAATGACACCGTCATTTATTTCAAATTCAATACCACCTTTGACTTCCTGAGTCAATTCGCCTAATTTGCCTTTTACCGTAATTAAATTATCTTTAATATCTACGGTAACACCTTCGGGTATTGTAACGGGTTTAAATCCTATTCTTGACATAGTTCAATTTTTTTTAATAAACGTAACATAAAACCTCTCCACCAACATTCTCTTTTTGAGCTTGTTTACCAGTCATTACACCTTTAGAGGTTGAAAGAATAGCAATACCCAAACCGTTTAACACTTTAGGCATTTCATCGGTTCCTACATATTTACGTAAACCGGGTTTACTGATTCTTTCTAATTTCTTGATAACAGGCATACTGTTCTCTTTATCGTATTTCAAGGCTATTTTGATAAATTCTCTATTGCCGTCTTCATCAAATTTATAACTCAGAATATAACCTTGATCAAAAAGAATCTTGGTTATTTCTTTTTTTAATTTGGAAGAGGGAATCTTCACTACTTTATGTCCTGCGCTTTGTGCGTTTCTAATTCTAGTTAGAAAATCTGCTATTGGATCTGTATTCATCTTGCTTCTGTTTTAAATTTACCAACTGGCTTTTTTAACGCCCGGTATTAATCCTTCGTTAGCCATTTCTCTGAAAGTTACACGAGAAATACCAAACACTCTCATATATCCTCTTGGACGTCCGGTCAATTTACATCTATTGTGTAATCTTACCGGCGATGCATTTTTAGGAAGTTTTTGCAAAGCTTCCCAATCACCCGCTTCTTTTAAAGCTTTACGTTTAGCGGCATATTGAGCGACTAATCTTTCGCGTTTGCGTTCGCGGGCTTTCATTGATTCTTTTGCCATATTATTTTTTCTTTTTAAATGGTAAACCTAGTTCTGTTAACAATGCTTTAGCTTCTTTATCGGTCTTAGCAGACGTTACAAACGTAATGTCCATTCCGTTAATTTTATTGATTTTATCAAAATCAATTTCAGGAAAAATAATTTGTTCGGTTACGCCCAAATTATAATTTCCACGTCCGTCAAACCCATCCGCTTTAATGCCTTGAAAATCTCTTACACGCGGTAAAGCAATAGTGATTAATCTATCGAGAAATTCGTACATCTTGTCTTTTCTCAACGTCACTTTAGCACCGATAGGCATACCTTTTCTCAATTTAAAAGCGGCAACATCCTTTTTTGAAATGGTAGAAATGGCTTTTTGACCAGTAATAGCTGATAATTCTTCAACAGCATAATCTACTAATTTCTTATCGGATACGGCTGCACCAACGCCTCTACTCACTACTATTTTTTCTAATTTAGGAGCTTGCATCACGTTCTTATAGCCGAATTCTTTCATCAACGCCTCAATAATGCGTTCTTTATATTCTTTTTCTAATCTTGGTGTATAATTCTTCATGGCTTAAATAACCTCTTTTGATTTTTTTGAAACTCTTACTTTCTTTCCATCTTTAGTTTCATAGCCGACTCTGGTCGCTTTTCCCGATTTGGGATCGACTAAAGCCACATTTGAAATGTGAATGGGAGCTTCTTTTTCTACTATACCACCTTGAGGATTCTCGGCACTGGGTTTAACGTGTTTTTTAATAACGTTCACACCTTCGACAAGAACTCTGTCTTTAGACTTAACAATCTTAAGTACTTTTCCTTTTTGACCTTTATCTTTTCCGGCTAAAATGATGACTTCATCACCGGTTTTAATTTTAAATTTCTTCATTATACTTAGATTTTATAAAACCTCAGGGGCTAATGATACTATTTTCATAAACTTTTTATCACGTAATTCTCTAGCTACGGGGCCAAAAACACGCGTTCCTCTCATTTCTCCGGTGGGATTTAGTAAGACTACAGCATTGTCTTCAAATCTGATGTAAGATCCATCAGGTCTTCTGACTTCTTTTTTAGTTCTTACCACAACACCGGTTGAAACGGTTCCTTTTTTTACGGTACCGTTAGGAGTGGCTTCTTTAACGGTTACAACCACTTTGTCTCCCAAAGAAGCATAACGTTTTTTGGTTCCTCCTAATACTCTGATAACCATGGCTTCTTTAGCACCTGTATTATCTGCAACTTTAACTCTTGATTCTTGTTGTACCATAATTATTTAGCTCTTTCTAATATTTCAACTAAACGCCATCTTTTGGTTTTACTCAAAGGACGGGTTTCCATAATTTTGACTTTATCCCCGATATTGCATTCATTTTTTTCATCATGAACGACATATTTTTTTGTTTTATGCACAAACTTGCCATAAAGGGGGTGTTTCATTCTTTTAACTTCGGAAACAACAATGGTTTTATCCATTTTGTTTTTGGTAACCAAACCAATACGTTCTTTTCTTAAGTTCCTTGTAATATTTTCCATTTCCTTAAATTCTTTTAGTTACCTCTTTGGTTTAATTCCGTCATCATTCTTGCAATGGTTCTTCTCATTTTACGGATTTCCATCGGATTTTCTAATGGTGTCACAGCATGGCTTAAAGTTAAGCTGTCATATTTCTTCTTCAAATCGCTCAAACGTTCTTTGAGTTCAGCGATATCCATATTTCTAATTTCAGACATTTTCATAGTTAAGACTTATTTTTCTTGAAATTCCGGTGCGACGATAAACTTAGTTTTGATGGGCAATTTTTGGGCCGCTAAACGAAGGGCTTCTTTAGCCACTTCCAAAGGGACGCCATCTACTTCAAACAAAACTTTACCCGGGCGTACCACGGCAGCCCAGTATTCGACATTACCTTTTCCTTTACCCATCCTAACCTCTAAAGGTTTTTTGGTAATCGGTTTATCAGGAAATATCTTAATCCATAATTGCCCCTCTCTTTTCATATAACGAGTGGCAGCAACACGTGCAGCTTCAATTTGTCTGGAGGTCATCCAAGTAGACTCCAAAGCTTTGATACCATAGATACCATAAGCCAATAAATGTCCGCGTTGAGAATTGCCTTTCATTCTTCCTTTTTGCTGCTTACGATGTTTATATCTTTTGGGTTGTAACATTTTTTACAATTTTAAATATAAATTATTTTCTTCTTCTATTTCCTCTTTGTGACTTTCTTCCGTCTTTTTTGGATAAACCAATCATAGGGGAAAGATCTCTCTTACCGTAAACTTCGCCTTTCATAATCCATACTTTTACACCGAGACGGCCGTAAGTGGTGTGGGCTTCTTCTAAAGCATAATCTATGTCTGCTCTAAAAGTTGAAAGGGGAATTCTACCATCTTTATAACTCTCAGAACGAGCCATCTCTGCGCCATTTAATCTTCCGGAAATTTGAACTTTAATACCTTCGGCATTCATTCTCATTGTAGAAGCAATAGCTTGCTTAATAGCTCTTCTGTACGAAATACGATTTTCAATTTGACGGGCAATATTTTGCGCCACCAAATTGGCATCTAATTCGGGTCTTTTTATTTCAAAAACATTAATTTGAACTTTTTTACCGGTCAATTTTGAAAGCTCACTTTTCAGTTTATCGACCTCTGAACCTTGCTTACCGATAATAATACCGGGGCGCGAAGTTGTAATTGTAACCGTAATTAATTTTAAAGTTCTTTCAATAATGACTTTTGAAATATTAGCTTTTGGTAACCGTGCTTTAATATATTGTCTTATTTTGTGATCTTCAGTAATTTTATCACCATAGTTTTTTCCACCATACCAATTAGAATCCCATCCTTTGATGATTCCTAATCTGTTTCCTATTGGATTTGTTTTTTGTCCCATACTTCCTAACTATTTTTTTCGCCTAAAACTATGTTAATTTTACTAAATCTTTTACGGATTCTATGTGCTCTTCCTTGAGGAGCAGGTTGAATTCTTTTGAGCATGCCTTTTTGATCTACCGTAATTGTTTTAATGTATAAACCGGCATCTTCTATGTCACGATCAGGATTTTTAGCTTCCCAATTTGCAATGGCACTCAATAAAAGTTTTTCGATTACAGCAGCACTTTTGTTTGCTGTAAACTTTAAAACAGGAAGGGCCTTAACCACATCCATACCTCTGACTAAATCTACAACCAATTTGGTTTTTTTAGCAGAAACACCATGGTTACTTAAACTTGCAAAAGCAACTTTTTTCTTATTTTCTTTGATGGCTTCCGCCATTAAGCGTTTTCTTTTTCCCATAATCCCTATTTTTTGCCTTTATTTTTTCTATCACCGGCATGGCCTCTAAAACTTCTGGTGGGAGAAAACTCACCGAGTTTATGTCCTACCATATTTTCTGTAATATATACCGGTATAAATTGACGGCCGTTATGAACGGCAATGGTATGTCCAACAAAGTCAGGTGTAATCATTGATGCTCTTGACCAAGTTTTAACAACTGTTTTCTTTCCGGATTCTTGATTGGCAAGAATCTTTTTTTCTAATTTATAATGAACATAAGGTCCTTTTTTTAACGATCTAGCCATATCTTATTTCTTTCTACGTTCAATTATGTACTTGTTACTATATTTCTTTTTAGATCTGGTTCGGAATCCTTTAGCAGGTATACCGTTTTTAGATCTGGGATGTCCACCGGAAGCACGGCCTTCACCACCACCCATAGGATGATCGACGGGGTTCATTACCACCGGTCTGGTTCTAGGTCTGCGACCTTTCCATCTGCTGCGTCCGGCTTTGCCGGAAACTTCCAATTGATGGTCTGAATTAGAAACGACACCAACGGTTGCAAAGGCTTCAACTAAAACCAATCTGGTTTCACCTGAAGGCAACTTGATGGTAGCATATTTTCCGTCTCTGGCCATTAATTGTGCAAAGGTACCGGCACTGCGGGCAATTAAGCCACCTTGACCGGGTTTCAATTCAATATTATGTATAATTGTTCCTAAAGGAATAGATTTTAACGGTAAAGCATTACCGGTATCCGGAGTGGCTGTTTCGCCTGACATAAGTGTCTGACCAACTTGCAATCCGTTAGGGGCAATAATGTAACGTTTTTCTCCATCAGCATATACGACTAAAGCAATGAATGCTGACCGGTTAGGATCGTATTCAATGGTTTTAACCGTTGCAGGAACGCCAACTTTATTTCTTTTGAAATCAATTACTCTGTATTTTTGTTTATGTCCCCCACCTCTGTGCGGTGCGGTAATTCTTCCTTTCTTATTTCTACCTCCGGACTTTTTCTTCGATGCCAAAAGGCTCTTTTCCGGCTTATTGGTCGTCACTTCATCAAACTGATTAACGACTCTAAAGCGTTGTCCGGGAGTGATCGGTTTTAATTTTCTTACTGCCATTTTCTTAGATATTGTTATAGAAATCTATACTTTGACCTTCTGCTATTTGCACAATTGCTTTTTTATAAGCATTTGTTTTTCCTGTAACAACGCCATTTTTGGTATAGCGTGTTTTTCTTTCCGGAGGATAATTCATGGTTCTGACTGCTAATACATCAACCCCGAATAAATCTTCCACTGCTTTTTTTATCTCAATTTTATTAGCGCCGTTATCTACGACAAATCCGTAGCGATTGAATTGCTCCGTCTCGCTCATCATTTTTTCTGTTAAAATTGGTTTCTTTATAATACTCATAACACGCTTCATTTAAAATTTAGCTTCAATTTCGGGAATTGCATCCTCAGTAAACACCAATTTTCCGGCATTTAAAATGGCGTAAGTGTTTAAGTCTAAGCCATTTATAACTTTCGATTTCGGTAAATTGCGTGATGACAAATATACATTTTTATTTGGATTTACAAACACAAATGTGGACTTTTTATCATCTAACTTCAAGGATTTCAATACATCAACAAAATTCTTGGTTTTGGGCGTATCAAAATCAAATGCTTCCACCACCATAATTTGGTCATTTTTAAGCATCGTTGCCAAAGCCGATTTACGCGCTAACCTTTTAACTTTTTTGTTCAGTTTAAAAGCATAACTTCTGGGACGTGGGCCAAAAACACGGCCACCACCTTTGAATAAGGGGTTTCTAATGGCACCTGCTCTGGCAGTTCCTGTTCCTTTTTGTCTTTTGATTTTACGGGTACTACCTTTTACTTCGCCCCGCTCTTTGGCTTTATGAGTACCTTGTCTTCTATTGGCCATATATTGTTTAACCGCCAAATAAATAGCATGATCATTAGGCTCAATACCAAATATTTCTTCAGAAAGTTTTATGGTTCTTCCTGTATCTTTGCCTTTTATATCGTATACTTTCAATTCCATCATTTCTTAATTATTAAATAAGTATTTTTATGTCCGGGAACACTCCCTTTTACGATTAAAAGATTTTTTTCAGGAATTACTTTCATGATTTTCAGGTTTTGAACAGTAACTTTCTCACTACCCATATGACCTGCCATACGCATTCCTTTAAAAACTCTGGAAGGATCAGATGATGCACCAATAGAACCCGGGGCTCTTAATCTGTTGTGTTGTCCGTGAGTCGCTTGACCGACCCCTTTAAATCCGTGTCTTCTGACGACACCTTGGAAACCTTTTCCTTTGGAAATTCCGGAAACATCAACAAATTCACCTTCGGCAAAAACATCGCCGACTGCGATTTCATCTCCTAATTTTACTTCTTTCTCAAAATCCTGGAATTCAACGACACGTTTTTTAGGAGAGACACCGGCTTTTTCAAAATGCCCTTTCAAGGCTTTTGGGGTGTTTTTCTCTTTTTTGTCATCGAAACCAAGCTGCACAGCATCGTACCCGTCAACTTCTTTGGTTCTGACTTGGGTAACATAATTCGGACCAGCCAATATCACTGTTACAGGGATATTTTTACCATTTTCATCGAAAATGCTGGTCATTCCTACTTTTTTTCCTATTATACCCGACATTATGTTAATTTAAATTAATTATATCAAACTTTAATTTCTACTTCTACACCACTTGGTAATTCCAATTTCATCAAAGCATCTACGGTCTTTGGTGATGAGCTGTAAATATCTAATAAACGCTTGTGTGTGTTTAATTCGAATTGCTCTCTGGATTTTTTGTTTACGTGCGGTGATCTCAATACTGTAAAAATTCTTTTGTGTGTTGGTAACGGAATGGGTCCGGTTACGACAGCACCAGTACTTTTTACAGTTTTAACGATTTTTTCAGCTGATTTATCAACCAAATTATGATCGTATGATTTTAATTTTATTCTTATTTTTTGAGCCATGTCTTATGATTTATCCATTAACTTTTTCAATTACTTCTTCAGCTATATTTCTAGGGGTATCTGCATAATGTGAGAATTCCATAGAAGAGGTAGCCCGTCCCGACGATAGTGTTCTTAAAGTCGTTACATAACCAAACATTTCGGACAGGGGCACATTGGCTTTAATGACCTTAGCGCCGGCTCTTTCGTCCATGCTTAATACTTGCCCACGGCGTCTGTTCAAGTCACCGACAATATCACCCATGTTTTCTTCGGGCGTTACAACTTCCAATTTCATGATGGGCTCTAATAATACCGGCTTGGCTTTTTTGGCTGCCGTTCTGAATCCGAGTTTACCGGCCAATTCAAATGAAAGGGAATCGGAGTCAACCGGGTGAAAAGAGCCATCAATCAAAGTAACTTTCATAGACTCTACTTCAAAACCTGCCAAAGGACCGGTTTTCATAGCTTCTTTGAAACCTTTTTCAACTGAAGGAATATATTCACGTGGAATGTTACCACCTTTAATGTTATTGACAAATTCCAGACCTTCTTTACCTTCGTCGGCTGGTTCTAATTTAAAGACAATATCTGCAAATTTACCACGACCACCGGATTGTTTTTTATAAACTTCTCTGTGATCGACTAATGCCGATAAAGCTTCTTTGTATTCAACACGGGGTTGCCCCACGTTAACTTCTACTTTAAATTCTCTTTTTAAACGATCAATGATAATCTCCAAGTGCAATTCACCCATACCGGAAATAATGGTTTGTCCGGAAGCTTCATCTGTTTTGACTTGGAAAGTGGGATCTTCTTCGGCTAATTTGGCTAAAGCCATACCCAGTTTATCAACATCGGCTTTGGTTTTAGGCTCAACGGCAATTCCGATAACAGGATCGGGGAAATCCATAGATTCTAAAACGATAGGATGCTTTTCATCTGAAAGTGTGTCTCCTGTTTTGATGTCTTTAAATCCAACACCGGCAGCAATATCACCCGCTTCTACTCGTTTAACGGGATTTTGCTTATTGGCATGCATTTGGTAAATACGTGAAATCCTTTCTTTTTTACCGGAACGGTTATTTAACACATAAGAACCGGCATCTAAAAAACCTGAATAGGCTCTAAAGAAAGCCAAGCGACCTACAAAAGGATCGGTTGCAATTTTAAAAGCTAAAGCTGCAAATGGATCTTTCACATTAGGATGACGCAATTCTACGGCACCTGTATCCGGATTGACGCCTTCAATCGCTTCTATATCTAAAGGAGATGGCAAATAGCGCATCACACCGTCCAACATAGCTTGAACACCTTTGTTTTTAAAAGCGGATCCTGCAAACATCGGAATAATAGACATATCAATAGTGGCAGCTCTTAAGGCTGCTATAATTTCATCTTCGGTAATGGAATCTTCATCTTCAAAAAACTTTTCCATTAATTCCTCATCATATTCAGCTACGGCTTCTATCAAATTGGCTCTGTGCATATCTACTTCGTCAGCTAACTCTTCGGGAATGGGAATTTCTTCAAAAGTCATTCCTTTGTCTTCTTCGTTCCAAATAATTGCTTTTTTGGAAATCAGATCAACCACACCTCTAAAATCAGCTTCTTCACCAATAGGTACTTGCAATGGTACGGGGTTACCCCCCAACATTTCTTTTACTTGTGAACATACATTAAAAAAATCGGCACCTTGACGGTCCATTTTATTAACGAATCCGATTCTAGGCACCTTGTATTTATCCGCTTGTCGCCATACCGTTTCCGATTGTGGTTCGACACCATCAACAGCACTAAATAAGGCTACCATACCGTCTAATACACGTAAAGAACGTTCTACTTCTACAGTAAAATCGACGTGGCCCGGAGTATCTATAATATTTACAGTGTAATTTTCACCTCTATAAGGCCACACACATTGTGTTGCTGCTGAAGTAATGGTAATTCCTCTTTCTTGTTCCTGCTCCATCCAGTCCATTGTGGCAGCGCCATCGTGCACTTCACCAATCTTGTGACTGATTCCCGTATAATACAATATCCGTTCGGTAACGGTGGTTTTACCGGCATCAATATGCGCTGCAATACCAATATTTCTAACTTTATTTAAATCTTTTGCCATTACTGCTTATTATTAAAATCTAAAATGTGAGAATGCTTTATTAGCTTCTGCCATTCTGTGTGTATCCATTTTCTTTTTAACAGCACCGCCTTCTTCTTTATAGGCAGCCATAATTTCGGCAGCTAACTTTTGAGGATATGATTTCTCATTGCGTTTGCGCGCAAAATTGATCATCCATTTCATGGCTAATGACACTTTTCTTTCCGGTCGAACGGGCATAGGTATTTGGAAAGTAGCTCCCCCTACACGACGACTTCTTACCTCAACGTGAGGCATAACATTAGATAAAGCCTGTTTCCAGATTTCTAATGCTGATTTTTCTTCTTCTCCTTTCTTTTGGTCAACGACATCTAAAGCTTCATAGAATAAATTGAAAGCTAGAGATTTTTTACCATTCCACATCAAGTTATTAACGAATCTTGTAACCAAGGTGTCATTAAACTTAGGATCGGGTAAAATTTGTCTTTTTTTAGGTCTTCCTTTTCTCATGTCTTAATTTTTTCTATTACTTCTTAGGGCGTTTTGTTCCATATTTGGATCTGCGTTGTTTTCTTCCATCTACTCCGGCGGTATCTAACGCGCCACGAATAACATGGTATCTTACTCCGGGTAAATCTTTCACCCTTCCACCTCTAACTAATACTATCGAGTGCTCTTGCAAATTGTGTCCTTCACCGCCGATGTATGCGTTTACTTCATTGCCGTTAGTCAAACGAACCCGCGCAACTTTACGCATAGCGGAATTCGGTTTTTTTGGCGTTGTCGTATAAACACGCACACACACACCACGTTTTTGAGGACTACCTTTTAAAGCAGCCGATTTACTCTTCTTAGTTATTTTGGTTCTTCCTGTTCTAACTAATTGTTGAATTGTAGGCATATGTTTATATATTTATTCTTTTTCGGACGGCAAAGATAGAAATATTTTTTTGCATTTCAAACTGATTTATACATAATTACAAAAAAATATTTTGGATATGACAATAAAGAGCGTCTTAAGGCGTTTCTGTTTGAAATAAAATCAAGCTTTCTATATGATCATTATTTTTATTATATTTATCATCGGCTTAATTTTATGCCCTCAATTTTACAATCACTCCCATGAAAAAGATCATTATTTGTTTATTGCTCATCAGTTTGAAAGCATGGGGGCAACATCATAATTTTAAGGGTCTATCATCTATAAATAGGATAGATTCATTGAAAATTATCACAAAGCCGGATTTTTCTTTACGCCCATTTTTAAATCTAAATATAACGTCCCAAGTTGAAACCTTAAATGATACATTATATTTATATATAGCCCATTCTCCGGTTAAAAAAATAAAAATTAGCCAATTACAAAAGGTTTTAAACCAAACCAACGATTCCCTCATCAGATCCGGTTACTTGTTTAACCGATTGGTAGCGGATAGTCTTAAAATAGATTCAATGCATTTAAGTCTCTATTATCAAATCAAAAGTCTGAAAAAAAGACGGATTGATAGCATTGTTATGATTTCAAAACATGCTTTCCCAAGGAATTGCATCAAAAGGCTTCAAAAAAAATTTAAGCACCAACCGATTAACCAAAGTGTTTTAGCACAAATCAATCAGTTTGTGAACCAAAACACCAATTTTAAAATGTCGGCATCGCCCTTGATTAATTTTTTAAAAGCAAGAAACATTGTCGTCATTAAAGCTCAATTAAAGAAAAGTCATACTTTAGACGGCCTTTTAGGTTTTAGCTATGACAAGCAAGTTGGAAAAATACAGTTGGAAGGCCATTTGAAGACGCTATTTTATAATCTTTTTAATCAAAATGAAAGTATCAGTTTTAAATGGCAAAAAAGACTTAAAAACCAACAAATGGATTTTTGGATTGACATGCCTTATTTTATGGGAACCGGATTTGATTTTAAAAATAGACTTTTAACTTATCAAAAAGACACCATAAATTCAGATTTATTGCTGGAATCCACTTTAACTTTGAGATCGTCACGGCAAAATATCGGACTCATTTTTTCAAAAGAATTTAAACAAACTCCGGCTTCCTATCAACAAACTTTAACCGGTCTGCATTATTTATACAATTTTCAATTTAATAATGGTAAACCTGAAAAATATATAGAAAGCGTTGTAAATTTCGATTGGGAAAGAAAAGCAATTTCTGATTTCTATTTTCATCTGAGTTTGAACCAAACGTTATACAAAAAATTAGAACTCAATTCCCAGTCTCAAATATATCATAATCTTAATGCTGATAATGGTAGTTTGCAACAACTCAAATATCATTTGTGGCGAAAAGAAAACATAAGGCCGGAAAAGATTACAACCTTATTAAGCCTAAAAAATGAGTTTGCTTATGCTTATAATACAACTAGAATATACCTCATCACTGATTATATACGCACAACAGTAGCAAAAAACTTAATGAATTCATATATAAATACAGGCCTTGGGGTGCAAATTCTTAATAAAAATCAAATTTTAACATTTGAATTTATATTACCCTTAAATACATCGTATCATACTGATAATCAAGCATCTTACATTAACATTAAGGAAACTATCAAATTTTAAAAC
>WFNC01000204.1 GCA_015488785.1 Flavobacteriales bacterium
AAGGAACCCCAAAAGTTATTCAAAAACAATTGTTTATTGAGCTAGATGAAACCGAAGAAAAAATATACAACTACCTTTTAAACGAAGGAAAGCAATCACTGGATATGATTGCTCTCCATTGTAATTTTCCTATTTTTAAAATATCGAGTATCCTATTAAATTTAGAATTAAAAGGTGTTGTAAAACCACTTCATGGTAAGTTGTTTGAAGCAATATAGTGTCTGCAAGAAAACGCTACAAAATTTGACAGTTTCATACAGATACTACATAAAATGGTTGTCACTTTTTAAGTAACAACCATAAAAACAAACTTACTTTACCTAATTTTTATAAAAGGATTTAATGACCATTCCTTTATTAGTTTTAATAGCAATGAAATATTTTGAAGAAACTAATTGCGAAACATCAATAGTTGAAATGTTTCTTGTATCAATTTGGATTATTTCTTTTCCTAATAAATCATAAACTTTTACATTTTCAATAATAAGGTTGCTTGATTTAATATTTAAGTTATTAACTACTGGATTTGGATAAACTTCTACCAAACTTGATAATGCAATATCTTGAACTGCTAAATTAGTATCTACTGTAATAGTAAAAGAACAACTTGATATATTACCTGATGCATCGGATACATCAAAACTTATTACATGTGTGCCTACACTTAAATCAGTATTTGGTAAAGGTGTTTGAGTTACAGTAACCGTACAATTATCAGTAACTGATAAATCGCCTGTTGCATAAAAATCCGGAAGTGAATAAGTACTAGTTCCTGCTGATAAGGTAAAGGTAAAATCAGATGGACAAGTAATTATTGGATTTGTATTGTCTTCTACAGTAACAACTGCGGTACACGTTGCTGTGTTTCCGCTATTGTCGGTAACGGTTAACACTACGTTGTTATCGCCAATATTGGTGCAATCAAAACTAGTAATGTCTAAATTCATTGTATCTATTCCGCAGTTATCGGTACTTCCGTTGTCAATCATGGAAGCGTCTATTGTTGCAGTTCCGTTAGCATCTAATGCAACCGTAATATTTTGACAAATTACATTTGGATTTGTGTTATCTTCTACCGTAACATCAAGGTTACATTCACTAAAATTGCCTGAAAAATCATACACTTTAAACGTATTGGTTGTTGTTCCTAAAGGAAATTCACTACCACTTGGTAAACCTGCTGTTTGATAAAGATAATCACCAGGTAATTCTAAAATATATCGTTCTAAAAAGGAATTTGGAATATCATTCCATAAACCACTTGAATACATTTCTGTATAATTTTCAGTAGTTCCGCCATTAGGTTCTCCTGCATTCCAATTGGAATAATTAAATGTACTTCCATCTTGCCATTCAAAATTACTTTCGGAGTTTACATCGCTTAATCCTATTCTAACTCTAGTAATATTATTATTGGTCATAAAGTCACTTATAAATTGATTTTCCGTAGCGTCCGAAATTGAAGCAACAAACCCATTATGAGCAATAGCATCGTTATAAGCATCCAAACCAGATAAAGAAGCATCTGAAATATAAAATCTACTTCCATTAACAGCACCTATTGGAGTAAAACCGTTTATTGGTTCTAAACTAATAGTACAATTATCGGAAAAAGTAGGTAAATTATAATTTACAACTGCAGAACAAGAATTATTTTCTGCATCAACCGTAATATCATTTATACAAGTAATTTGAGGAGCAATATTATCATTTACTATTACATTAAAAGAACAAGTTATAAGATTATTACTTTCTGATATTGCTTCCATTGTAATTTCATTTGTACCAATAGGAAAATCACTGCCACTTAGTAAGCCGGAAGTTACTTCAAATGCTTTTCCGGGAATTTCCAAAATATAACGAAATGTATTTCCAGGGATTTCTCTAATATCATTCCAGTAACCTGATTGAAAAAACATGGTATAATCTTCATTACCTGAATTATTTGGTTCTCCTGCATTCCAATTTGAGTAGGAAAAAGGTTCGCCACTATCCCAAACATAATCGCCTTCAACAGCTAAATCATTTAAACCTATTAAAACTCCTGATATATTGTTAGCTACCAAGTAATTGGTTATAAATTGATTCACTTGTGCGTTTTTAATAGTTGCTACATAACCTCCATAATAATGAGCATTAATGTAGGCAACACTAGGAACAACACCATTGCCGTTTTGAATATAAAACATACTACCATTATTATAACCTATGGTTGTAAATCCTGTTATATTATTTGGTGGAATACAATCTAAATCACTTGTATTTGGTGAATTATATGTTACAGTTGCCGTACACGCTCCAGTATCAGCATTTACAATAATATCT
>WFNC01000205.1 GCA_015488785.1 Flavobacteriales bacterium
GTATATACATTGAAGGTAATAGACAGTAGAGGTTGTGAATCATCAAATACAATAACACTTACAAATACAGGAGGAGTAAGTGGAACAATAAATGAAGATACCACAATCTGTAATGGAGCTATTGTAGCGCTAGATGTGGAAGCTCAAGGTTCTTCACTAACATATACTTGGAATAACAATCTTCCAAATGTTTCAACACAAAATGTATCACCCAATTCAGATATCACATATTCGGTATTAGTAGAAGATAATTATAATTGTTCCATTACCTTAAATACTACAATAACGGTAAATGATTATCCAAATTTACAAGTTTCTACCAATCAAATAGACATTTGTAGTGGAGACTCTTTAGTTTTAATTGCATCAGGAGCAACGGACTACCTTTGGAGCAATGGAGAAACAACAAGTAATACAATTCTAAGAACTCCATATAGCCAAGACTCTATCGTTGCTTACGGGCTCAATGGATCTTGCATGAGTTCTATTTCTATACCTGTATCAATCCATCAAATTGACGCATCAATAACAGACTCACAGCATATATGCATCGGAAACTCAACAACAATATATATTAATAGCACCACTCCCGTTATCTATAACTGGATAAATAACTCGAATACAACATCAACGCTAACAGCATCTCCAGTAACTGAAACGTCATATGAAGTTGTACTAACGGATTCATACGGATGTAAAGACACACTAAGAACATTAATTCAAGTAGATGAAGCGGTAAACTTATCGGTAACGCCTAATAACATTGAAGTTTGCTCAGAAGAAGAATTTACTTTAGAAGCATCAGGAGCAACAGAATATCTGTGGGAAAACGGAGAAACAAATTCAACTTTCACTAAAGACGCTACCGTAAATGAAACAATTACGGTTGATGGAATAAATGGGGAATGTAGCCAAAGTTTAGAGGTTCAAATCACCGTTTTACCTAAACCAAATATAGAAATAATTGCAAGCGGAACATCAATTAATACAGGAGATGGAATACAATTTGAAATTGGAACATCAGACGCTTCTACCTACACATGGAATTTCGGAGATGGAACAACCTCAAACTTCAGTTTACCGTATCATAATTTTGATTTTGAAGGAGCTTACAATGTCATTCTAACAGGAAATACTGGTATATGCGAAAACTCCGATACTTTATTAATTTATGTCGGGACAACTGGAATAGAAAACAATAGCACTCAAACATTTAGTGTTTACCCAAACCCAGTAAAAGATATTCTCTACATTTCAACTACAGGTAAAAATGCCTTCAAAATAGAATTAAAAGATATCCAAGGGAAAACCATTTTTAGAGAATCAAAAGTAAATATTGGCATTATTAAACTCTCTACAGCAGACTATAAAAAAGGAATTTATATCTTAAATATTTTTTCTGACGGTCAACAATTTTCTAAAAAAATAATTAAACTGTAGCAAATTTCACAACCCTTTAGATTAATTAACGTTAATAATGTCTAAAAA
Source organism: Flavobacteriales bacterium (assembly GCA_015488785.1). Lineage (GTDB taxonomy): Bacteria > Bacteroidota > Bacteroidia > Flavobacteriales_D > Parvicellaceae > S010-51. Next base: position 1,489 of record WFNC01000205.1, read on the forward strand.
ACGAGCATAGCCAAAGCTCATTCACAATTTAGTTCCTATATTTTAACTATCTTTACAAGAAATCGATTAGCTATGTTTAAAAAAAATAATAACAACAATAAAAGTAAAATGGGAAATTTAAACTCACCCGAAAGACTAAATAGAATTGTAGAGGGAACTTCAATTGAAGGGATAATCACATCCGAAAGCAACATTAGAATAGATGGAACTGTAAAAGGAACAATTTCGACAAAAGGCAGGTTAGTTGTAGGTACAACAGGAATCATTGAGGGAGACATTATTTGTCAAAATGCAGATATAGAAGGAAAAGTAAAAGGACTCATGAAAGTCGGAGAACTTTTATCTTTAAAAGCTACAGCTAAAGTAGAAGGAAACGTAAAAACAGGTAAACTTTCGATAGAACCAGGAGCTATATTTGCAGTAACATGCGCAATGGGAGGAGTAACTCCACAGGAAGAAAAAGAGTATAAAAATGAAGAAAAATAATTAAACTTGAAACAATCATCGAATAAATATTTAAAATTTTCAGCTGTTGCATTTCAAATGATTTTTATTATTGCAGGAGCTTCATTTTTGGGAATATACTTAGATCAAAAATACAATAGTAACAAAACCTTTACTATTATCGGTTCTTTACTTGGTGTATTTATAGCCATGTACATCGTAATAAAAGAAGCTTTAAATATGACGAAAAAATAAAAATGAAATTAAAAAAAATAGAAATTTATATTTTTGGGATTACAATGTTATTGATGCATTTATTAATAAACCAAATAACTTCAGCCCCAATAGCGCTACAAGCAATCATAAGTATTCAACTTTTTTTCTTCTCCTCATTGATAATCGTAAAGAGCTATATGACACGAAAGATGAAAAAAGACAGCGCTAGATTATGGACTTACTATTTAGCTAGTTTTTTTTTAAAATTCTTTATCTTTTTATTTTTTATTTACCAATTCAAAAATTATTTTGAAATAACAAAGCAACAAGCACTTCTTCATATATTTTTATGGTATTTCGTATATCTATTTTATGAAATGAGAATGTTAGTAAAGGAGATAGGCGAGCGATTCAAAAAAAACACTTAACTAAAATTAA
>WFNC01000206.1 GCA_015488785.1 Flavobacteriales bacterium
ACATTTTCTACCGTCAAGCATTTTTACCGCTTTTTTTATCAACTCCATATCTTCTGGATTTGCTTCTACCTTTGGCTTAAACATTTCCTCTAACTTATCACAACTTGCACAAGGTGCAACTTTTTTATCTAAGTCGATTTGAGCATTTTCAAAATATCCTCTCTTTTTTTCATTTTCTTGAAATTGTTTGATATTTACATCGCAAATTTGAGAAAGCTTATCGTACTGATCTAACAATAAATCACATTCTCCTTTTTTATTCATTACCATGTAATAAGCTGCAGTCATTGTACTTCTAACCCAACTCGATTTAACTTTGTTTGCTGGGTATTGATAAACTCCTTTATTCAACAATTCGAAAGCTGCTTCGTAATCGGTTTTACCTTTGTATTTTAGCAAAGCCATTCCTTTTTTTACTTGAATTTTGTTACAATCACCAAAATTCTCTGCCCATAAATCATATATTTTAATTAAAGTATCAGCATAAGCCAATTTCTTTGTTGCGTCTTTTTCTGCTTTAGCCGCTTTACTATACATATAAGCTCCGTGAGAATAAAGAATTGGTTTATATTTTGGAGCAGCCTCTTGTGCTTTCCACCAATATTTCATTGATTCTTTATAGTTTTTTTGTTTAAATGGTTCTCCGTACAATGAAACAAACATTTTTCCTTTTTCTTCGTCTGCTCCATAATCAGGAGTTGCCGGCTTATTACATTCTTGACCGAAAGTAAGTCCAGCTAAAAACAGTGTAAATATTGTTATTAAATTTTTCATTTTTCTTTGTTTTATATTTTCTAATTAATCGTATTTACGTTTTCTAAACCATCTATCGTAACTCGATGGCACTAATGAAAATCCTAAATAGATTTTAAAATAGTTATCTTCTATTAAATTGTTATTTGTTGTTCCTAGTTTTCCAAAATTAAATCCAAAGTCTAACGATGAAAATGATCTAGAACTAAGCAACGGTGCAGATATACCAAAACTTATGCCATAATCTTTTATTAAGGTATTATTTAGTGAAAGGTTGGTATTACTAGACGAAAGCCCTAGTCTATAAGTTGATTTATGAAAAATAGAACGACTCTTACTATTCCAATCCTTCATAAGTGTAGGTGTATAGCTCAATCCTAAAGCCATTTTACTAGAAGCTTTTAATTCTATAGGTGTCTCATCAACTCCATCATAAATTTCTTTGTACGTATTCCAAGATTTTTGTTCAAACTGAGCAGAAAGTATCAACTTTTTATTTAAAATCAGAGCTGCTCCAATTTTTAACCCTCCAGGAATTGAAACTTTGCCTTTTTGATTGTCGTTAACGTCTATTGTATCTTTTGCTGTTTCAAGTCCGTATTTATTCATTTTGAAATTGTAAGCATAAAAATCTTTAGCTACGTTTATATTATTTCCCAACGTATAATCAACTCCAAAAAGTAATTTAGTTTTTTTGTTTAACTGTTGTTCATAATGAACTCCTAAATCAAAATTTGCTCCATTAATTGTTTTAAAATTGTTTACTTTAGAACTATAATAAGTTGTATTAGAATAAATAACACTTCTAGAATTTTCGATTGTTCCGAATAAATAACTCGCATTAAAGCCAATAGATAATTTTATAGAATCGCCTCTGTTTACGACTTCTCTACCTACTCCCAAAAATACTTTATTAACTCCTCCTTTTCCTTTATAATTAAAACGAACGGAATCTCCTTCTACAGTGCTGTAAGAATTAATATCATAACCTACTGTTGAATAAGGGGTCAATCCAAAAGCTATTCCTGTTTTAGTTCCTATCGGCAATCCTAACGAAAAATTACGAAGACCAAAGTTTTTTTGACTTAAACTCGAATTTTCGGTTTTCAACGTTTGAAACTTCCCGTAAAGTCCAACGTCAAAAATTGGCTTATATTTAATCAAAGCGCTATACGAAGCAGGATTCGATAAATTTAAGTGATTATATTCAGCTAAAGCCACCGAGGAATTTGCCATCCCAAAATATGCAGCGGTAGAAACCTCTGTGATTTCTCCTAAACCATACCTCGTATATGGTGAACTATTTAATTTCTGCGCAATTAAAATTTGACTACTAAAAGCCATAATTAAAAGAACTATTGTTTTGTTTATTTTATACATTGTAATCTAAAATTACTTTTAACCCTTTTAGTGTAAGCAATGGGTCTGCAAATATGCTGTTTTTTTGTGATAATTCCTCGTTTTTGAAATAAGATAAATCCCCTCCTGTTAAAAAAATATTCAATTCTTCGTATTTATGCTCATATTGCTGAATAAAATGCTTTATTTCTGATAACATTCCTTGATAAGCTCCTACCAACATCGAAGATTTTGTATCGTTTCCTGTAATTGTTTCTATCGTTTCATTTTTATACAACGGTAAATTATCAGTAAAAGTATGTAGTGCATTATATCGCATTGAAAACCCTACTGAAATACTACCTCCCATAAATACATTCTGACGATTTATAAAATCAATTTTAAGGCAAGTACCGACATCTATTATTAGATTGTTTTGATTTGGAAATGCATCAAAAGCGGCAACAGCATTTGCCAATCGATCATGACCTAAAGTAGTTGGTGTGGCGTATCCATTTTCTATAGGAATATTGGTTTCGGCTGTTAATATAATAACATTCGAAAACAAATTTGCTATATTTTTTGTAAATTCCTTTGTCCTTACCGAACTAATAATCGTAAGTGTATCAACATCAAAACGAAGGGATTCTATAAATTCTTTATCAGACTCAAATCTCTTTAATTTATGAAACACTCCATTTAAACAAGTAATTGTTTTTATAGATGTATTCCCAATATCGATAATGAGTTGTTTCATTTAATAAAAAGAAAATGTAACATTGAGATTTATTACAATTGTATTATCTCATTTTTACTATTCACAAAGTTGAATTGTAACATATTATAATCAGTAACCCCTGTAACAGTAATCCACTTTTTATAGTGTAAGAACCAAGTACGTTGAATACTTTTAAAACCTCTTTTTAAGTAAGCTTCAATAAAAGGATGCACATTCAATGCTAAATCAGTCCCCTTATACTCTTCCATATAAAACCTTAAACTGTTTTCTATTTCATCAATGATTAAAATAGATGATTCAACTTCTCCAGAACCTTTACAAGCTGGACAAGATTCAGTAGTTTTGATATTAGTTACAGGTCTTACTCTTTGTCTGGTTAATTCCATCACACCAAAACGAGTAGGAGGAATAATATTATGTTTCGCTCTATCACCTTTCATAGCCGCCTTCATCGTTTCAAATAACTTTTGGTTATTTTCACGTTTGTGCATATCTATAAAATCAATTGCTACAATACCTCCCATATCTCTCAAACGTAATATTCGAGCGATTTCTGGAGCTACCTCCATATTGGTTTCAAAAGCGTTTTGCTCTTGATTTTGAATCGACGCTTTTCTGTTTCCAGAATTGACATCAATAACGTGCATTGCTTCAGTGTGCTCAATAATTAAATAAGCGCCCGATTTCAGCATGACTTTTTTACCAAAAGAAGCTTTGATTTGCTTTACAATTCCAAGCTGTTCGTAAATTCCAACCTTTCCTTTATAAAGTTTAACGATATCAACTTTTTTAGGAGCTATTGTCCCTACATAAGTTTTTATTTCTTCAAAAAGTTTTTCATCATCAATTTGAATACTCGTAAATTCTTCTGTAAGAATATCTCTAAGAACAGTTGATGTTCGATTCATTTCACCAAGAACTCTTTTCACAGGAGCTGCGCCTTTCAATGCCTTGTACATGGTTTCCCATTTAGACATTAAATCACTCATATCTTGATCTAAATCTGCAACTTTTTTATTTTGAGCAACAGTTCTAATAATAACGCCAAAATTCTTTGGTTTAATACTAGAAATCAACCTTTTCAAGCGTTCTTTCTCAGCTGTATCTTTTATCTTTTGAGATATAGAAATTTTATCAGAAAAAGGAACTAAAACAATATACCTTCCTGCCAAAGTAACTTCAGCACTTAAGCGAGGTCCTTTTGTAGAAATAGGTTCTTTAGCTACTTGAACGGTTATCAATTGATTCGAAGAAATTACATCTGTAATTTTACCATTCTTATCAATCTCTGGTTCTCTTTTATTATAAGATAGGTTTGATGATTTTTGAACACCTTTTACAGTATCTCCAAAATACTTTTTCATAGACAAATACTGAGGACCTAAATCCAAGTAATGTAAAAAAGCATCTTTCTCATACCCTACATCGACAAACGCAGCATTTAGACTAGGCACAACCTTGCGGACTTTACCTAGGTAAATATCTCCTACACTAAAATCGTTATTGTGCTTTTCTTTATGAAGTTCAATTAACTTCTTATCTTTTAAAAGCGCAATATCAACCTCTGTAGCTTTGGAATTAATGATTAATTCGAAACTCACGTTTATTGCTGTTTATATAATAAATAAAAATGTGCTTTATCTGAAACAACAAAGCACAAGATAACAAACCAAGGAAATTCCTTAGCTTGTTATTTGTAAATAAGTCTATAAATATATACCTAGTATATATTATTTCTTTTTCTTGTGACGGTTCTTTCTCAAACGTTTTTTACGTTTGTGAGTTGCTATCTTATGTCTCTTTCTTTTCTTACCACTTGGCATAATAATATATATTTATCGGTTATTAATTCTACTTTACTTTCACTTTAGTCTTAACTCCTTCTATAAACGTCTTTGCTGGTTTAAATGAAGGTATGTTATGAGCTGGTATTATTATTGTTGTATTCTTAGAAATATTACGACCTGTCTTTTCAGCTCTTTCTTTAACAATAAAACTACCAAACCCCCTTAAATAAACATTCTCCCCACTTTCCAACGCGCCTTTTATCTCCTCCATGAACGCTTCTACAGTTGCCTGTACAGCAATCTTCTCTACCCCTGTTCTATCTGCAACACTTGTTACGATATCTGCTTTTGTCATCTCACTCCTTTTTATTATATTCTACTTCCTGTTGTTTATCTTGGGTCTGCAAAGATAATTTATTTTTGTTAAGAATAAACGAAAAATTGTTTTTTTTTATTTTTTAGCCATTTTTAATCTAAGGAGTCTTACTTTTGTGAAGTTCATTCTATAACATAAAACACAAATAATCTACATGAATTTTGGGTCAAAAATAACGAATTGGTACACAGATAACAAAAGAGATTTACCTTGGAGAAACACCAAAAACGTATATTTTATTTGGCTTTCTGAAGTACTACTACAACAAACACGTGTAGATCAAGGAATTGGCTATTACCTCCGCTTTATTGAAGCTTTCCCAAAAGTTAGCGATCTTGCAAACGCAACGGAGGAAGATGTTTTAAAACTTTGGCAAGGGTTGGGATATTATTCTAGAGCTAGAAATATTCATTTTGCAGCAAAGCAGATTATAAATGAGTTTGAAGGTAAATTCCCGAATAAATACTTAGAAATAATAAAACTTAAAGGAGTCGGAGAATATACCGCTGCTGCAATATCATCTATTTGTTACGAAGAAGAAGTTGCTGTTGTTGACGGAAATGTTTATCGGGTACTTTCTCGCTATTTAGAAATAAAAACAGCCATTGATTCTACTGAAGGAAAAAAAGAATTTAAGCAAGTAGCGAACGAATTGATAAAAACACATCAACCCAGCACATTCAATCAAGGGGTAATGGAATTGGGTGCTTTAATTTGCACACCGAAAAATCCAAACTGTGAACAATGTCCTTTAAACAACTCTTGCCTTAGCTTTTCTAAAAACACATTTTTAAATTTCCCTGTAAAAGCAAAAAAAACAAAACAAAGAAATAGGTATTTGAACTTCATTTTAATTGAGAATAGAGAAAAATATTACATTCAAAAAAGAGAAGGCAAAGGCATTTGGCAAAATATGTATCAATTCCCTTTAATAGAAACAAAAAAAGAAATGACTGAATGGAACAATGAAATAAAAGGTATTTCTATTTCTTCAGTAAGCGAAACAATTAAACATATTTTGTCTCATCAAATTCTTTACGCAAAATTCTGGCATTCAAAAGCAACGTCAAATACATTTACTCCGAATGAATCTTGGAGCTTAATAAACTTAGAAAACATTAAAGCAAAACCACTTCCTAAATTGATTGAAAATTACATAATGAATGACAATAACTTTTAACAGTAAAGCAAAGTCATTCACAAAAGATGAGATTCGTGTATTCGTGGCAAAAAAAAAGAGTAGCCACGAATGCACGAATGAAAAAAACAT
>WFNC01000207.1 GCA_015488785.1 Flavobacteriales bacterium
GTGGAGTCGGAGGGATTCGAACCCTCGTCCAAACAAGGCTTACTAAAGCTTTCTACACGTTTATCTTTTTCTTGGGTTTTCGATGTAACACCGGCAAAAAGCAACCAATTATTACACTTATTCTTTATTAATTTCGGACAATCATAAAGACACTAATTATCCTAGTTCATACCAACGAACCCATATAAATATAACCGACGAACAGGAGTTATATTCAGGGTACTTGTCGACTACCTAGTAGCGCGATTAAGCAGAGTCACATATCGTGACTATGCAGCAAGTGCGTAGTTGTTTTCTCCAATTAAGAGATTGAGAATTATGATTTAGGAGTTATATTCACAACACTCCACGTGCTTACAATAATAATACTCTCGCTGTCAAAGCCAAAAACGACCCCAATAGTTTTTTAAGTAAGTATTTATTACTTGAACAAACAAATATAGTCATTATTTTTGACTAAGGCATGTTTTTGGGGGAATAAAAGCCATAAAATTTACGCAACTTGTTCTCAATCAATAGTTGACGGTTACACTCCTCGCATTCCGCAATAAAACCTTCTCAACATTGAGAAAATAGCGTAAAGCCTCGGTATTTTTAATCTTTGTGGTCAGTTCTATTAGAAATGAAAGTAACTAATTCAATTTCAGATTTGTTTTTAATTTTGTAAATAAGAGAAGTATTTTTATGAATAATACATTTTCTAACTTTGAATTGTTTTGATTTTAGGCATAGCTTGTTGTGCGTTTTAAGATATTCAAGTAATGTGTCAACTTTACTTTGAAGTTTTTCAGCAATTGTATAATCCCATTTTACTAAAATATCATCAACCAATTTGTTGTAAGATGATTTAGCTCGTTTAGACCAAATTATACTCATAGTTGTGCACCCTCTATTTTTAGTCTAATTTCATCTCTAACCTCTTTATCTGAGAATATTCGACCATTATCAAGGTCGTCTAATCCCATTTGAATGTCTTCTTGTTGTTCTGCCGTTAATTCGTCGTACCAATCTATTTCTTTTAATGGTTTATAATCGTATCCTAACTTACTAACTAGGTTTTTAAAGAATTGTAATTGATTGTCTGGTAGGTTTATTTGTAAATATGCCATAATGTTAGATTTATCAAGTATAGGCTTTTTGTGCGTTAGTATCTCTGATAACTGTATCAATTAGAAAAAATAATTTATCTTTTACCGTTGGGGTTAGGAAGTTACAAAATAAAATTTAAAAATAAATAGGACAATCAACAATCTTTCTATTCTCTTCAACTCTCAATCGTTTAGCTTCTTGTCTTTGTTCCTTGAATAGGTGTCGGTCTGCTAACTAAATCAAGTTATTATAAGGAAGTCAATTTTAAGAAACTTGAATTCAGCATTATCAATTAAAAAAGTAAAAGCGTAGTTTAACTCTCTTCTGAATCAAAAAAACTCATTAATTCAAAAATTGATTGTGCCAGCTGTTTTGAGCTGGAGTTTCCCATTTAGTTACAAAATCATTTTTGGTTTCTACTAAGTTATTAAAAACAATCGTGTCTTTATTTATTTTTCCTGATTTTGCTAATTCTTTAAACTCATTAAAAGAAATTGTTTCAATCTTTTCTTCATTTTTGTATGAAGTAATCATTCTATTGGTTAATGACAATCCTAGATTTGATTCTATTTCTTTCATCATTCTTAGCTGACCATCTTTTGCTCTTCCACAAAGTGTATCGCCACAATCGTCGGCAGAAATAACTACAAATTGTTTGTAAAACACATCTATTGATGCTGGTATTTCGCTTCCATGACTTTCCCAAGATTCAATAAACGTAGTCCCCATCGCTAAAACATCTGATATTGTTTCTTCGGTTAATTCATTTTCGGCTTGATAAACCCAAACTTTTGATGCTGTAGGTAATTCTTTGAATTCTTTTTTCATAATATTGATTTGAAATTCAAAAATACAACTTTTTAATTCACTACAAATCGTTGACGTTGAATTTTATCTCCTTCTGTAACTTTTATGACATATATCCCTTTACTCAAAACGGAAGGAACTAAAGTATAAAATGACGCGTTCGTCTTCTTTTGAATTACAATTTTTCCATCCAAAGAAAATACTTGCAACGCTTTCTCATTGTCATTTTTTGATAGCCTTATGTTTAAATTTTTATTTTGATAAACGGGGTTTGGATAAACAGATAAAATCGTTTCGGCTTTATGTTCTGAAACAGATGTCAAACTACTGTGCCATTTCAATTCATAGACTTTATTGGTTACCGTTTGGTTTGCCAACATACCTCCAGCCAAATATTTTAGAGAATCGTTTACAGCTGCAATCCCCCTCAAATCCATGGGGTAATTATTGGTGAAATTTGTGACCCAAAAAGAATTTCCTGTAGTGTTGTAATATAAGTCTCTATTGTTGGGTTCAACGCCTCCGGTATTGTTGTATGCAATTCCGTCGTAATTGTAGGTTTCGTTGCTTCCTCCTAGCCAATGGATTTGGTTGCCCACATTTGTACAAGCCATTCTGTAGCCCTTCATTTGAGAATCTACAACTTCAAAATCCCAAGTAATATCGGTTGGATTATTTGGATTAATATATCCTTTTCGTAACTGATTTTGAACACTGAAACTAAAATTAGATGCTGCGCCTCCAAAATAGTAAATTGTATCTCCCACAATAGTTCCTGATGCTCCAAATGATTTGTAATTATGATTGTTTGGTGTTGAATTTCCGACTTGCCAGGTATTAAAATAGGGATTATAAATTTGAACATTTGGAACATTTGTGGTATTGCTCCATCCTGTGATAACAAAGATTAAACTATCGCTCCAAACTGCTTGTACATGATCATCAATCGCTATAGGAATGTCTAATCCGTTGGTTAAAAAACTATTTGTTTGTGTGCTAAATCGATGGACTTTTGATGATGATACTTCACTTCCGTTGCTTAGTACATGATATCCTCCAATGATGTAGATTGTATCTCCTACTCTATTAGCCGCTGCTGCAATTTTTCCGCTGTTGTCGGGTAAATCGGCTAAAACTTCTGCTACACCTGTGCTTGTGTTTACTCGGTAAGAATGCAAATGTATTCCTGCTTGGCTTTTTGTAGCATCTACCCCACTAAAAGAATAAATGTAAGCTTGATTGTTTACAAACCCTTCGCAAACTGCATTGTTGGAAACTGACGTTGGCAAAACTCCAATTTCTGCAACCTCCCAAACTTGAGCTTTGATGTTTAAAATAAAACTACTCGAAAGAAGTAGAATGTTTAATAATATTTTTTTCATTGTATTGTAATCTTTAATTGGCATAACAGCTAATCTCTATTTTTTTTTGCGTTAAGGATGGAAATGTACAGCCTGTTTAAACGCCCATATACTCAAAATAAATACCTTCCA
>WFNC01000208.1 GCA_015488785.1 Flavobacteriales bacterium
CATCATCGGCCTTAACCAATGGACTTTCTTTTCTGTTTGAATCTTCGAAATCTCTTTGGGCTACATTTTCACTTACTTCTTCTAAAGAAACTTTGTAACCTTTCTCTAGCATTTCCTTGTAACGTCTTGCAACTCTTATTTCATTATTTGCTGTTACCCAAAGTTTTAATTTAGCATTTGGAAAAACAGCCGTTCCAATATCTCTACCGTCCATTACAATCGATTTATTCTTTCCTAGCTTTTGCTGAAACTCAACCAACTTTGATCTAACTTCTTTTATCTTGCTAATTTCACTTACATTTCTAGAAACTTCTATTGTTCTAATTATGTCTTCCACATTTTTACCATTCAAATAGGTATCTGAATTTCCTGTGCTTCGATTATAATTAAATGAAATATTTATACGAGAAAGGTTATCTATAATCAACTGTCTATCAATAGGTTTTCCTTCTTCAATTAGACCTTCCTCCATTGCGAAGAATGTTACAGCTCTGTACATTGCTCCAGAATCAACATATACATATTTTAATTCTTTAGCCATTGCTTTGGCTAATGTACTTTTTCCACATGCAGAATGTCCGTCTAAAGCTATTATAATATTACCCATCTCTTTTTTATACAAAAATAGCCATTCTTCGATTAGAAAAACAGCTATTTAATTAAATTTTTAATCAATTCTAATTTTTAAAGTTCTTCAACTTCAATCATTTTAAATGGAATGTCAATAATCGCTTGATAATCTTCTCCAGCTTCTAACATATCTTCATCATCTTCTTCATAATACCAATTAATCTCGATATTTGTTCCAGATAGACTTTCTAATTTCTTAAAAACATCTAAAATACATTTAGAAGAGCTTGTATTAAAATACTCTAATTGTACATTAACAATAGTAGATTCTTTTGGATTATCACCATAATTTCCAATCCAATCTAAAATTGGCTTATAAAACTCTATTGAGTTTTCAGGTATAGATCTTCCTCTCAACAACAATTCTCCCTCTCCGTTTAGTTCTATTGTTGGAGTTTTTGCAGATCCTTCAATTATTAACTTTTCCATATTATCCCTTTATTAATTTTCTATTACTTTTTTCTTAAACTTATCAATCTTTACTATAAGAGTAAAGAATGAATACTTCTCGTCAATTTTTATAAAGTTATAATCTAACTTATTAGCCGATTTTCGTGCAATATCAATAAAACCAAGACCTCCGCCTCCTTTTTTACTAACTTCTCCGTTATTCAGCGTTTCTTTATAAAATAATTTTAAATCTTCTTTATCTAAGCTATTTACGTAATCAATTCTTTTCTTAAGTTTTTCTACATTCTCAGAAAACAAAAAATTACCTGTAATAATTTGATAATCATTTGGTAATCTACTAATCATAAAGATAGAAGATTTTACCGTTTTTATTTCTTCTTCTGTTCCTACGACTTCAAAACCATCTATGTGATGATATAAGTTTTGTAGAACTTCAACAAGTACATTAAATACTTTTTTTCGTTCTTTAGAAGAATCATTTAATTCGACCATTCTATCTTCTACAATTTGAAGAATAGAGGTCAGCAATTCAGAGGTTATAGTACCCTTAAATGAAAGTAAAACTTTGTTACTTTCCATTTTCTTATATAAATCGTATATATCTAACATTTAGGGCTATAAATATTTTCTATTGCTTTTTAACAAATATAGAATAAATTGTTTAATTTTTTAGTTATTAAGTGTTTTTTTTATTGTTATCTTGTTTAATCGTATCCTTTTCAAGGATATAAAGAGAAAAGTGGAGTAGTTTATTTAGCTATCTCTTCAAAAAACAGAACAACCTTTTCTTCAAAATAAGCCAACGTATTTACTAATGTATCTTCTTTCATTCCTCCTGCAGCATTTTTATGACCTCCTCCACTAAAGTATTTTCCTGAAAACTCATTGACTGCAATATCTCCTTTTGAACGAAAAGACATCTTAATTCGATCTGTATCTTCTCTAATAAAAACGGCCATCTCTACACCTTCTACTGATAATGCAAAATTAACTAAACCTTCTGTATCTCCTTTTTTCACATTAAACCTTTCAGACTCTTCCATTGACAAATCAATAATTGCAACAGGAACTTCTTTCATTACTCTTAATTTTTCATTTAAAGAATAACCTAATAAATGTAATTTGGATAAAGTATTGACATCAAATAAACGTTCATGAACACTTGCATGATTTAAACCTCTGTTAATTAAATCAGCGGCTATCAAATGTGTTTTTGCTTGTACTGAAGGAAATCGAAATGAACCGCTATCTGTTACTATTCCACAGTAAATTCCTTCTGCTATTTTAGAATCTATTAAATCTAAATCATTCTCACTTTCGATAAATTCATAAATTAATTGCGCTGTCGAACAAGAGCTGGTATCAGATAACATCCAATCGCAAAAGTCACTGGGTTGCAAATGATGATCGATCATTGCTTTATATGCTTTCGAATTTCCGACGATATCGGACATTTTACCTATTCTACTTAAATCGTTATAATCTAAGCTAAATATAATGTTTGCTTTACTAATTAATTCCGTTACGCTATCTTCGTCTTTTTCGTAAGTCAAGATTTGGTCAACACCGTCAAGCCATGCAATAAATTTAGGGTATGCATCAGGTACGACAACTGTTACTTCGTGTCCTTTTTTTATCAAATAATGATATAAAGCGAGGGATGATCCAATAGCGTCACCGTCTGGTGATCGGTGAGAAGTAATTACTATTTGTTGCTTTCCTTCTTTTAATTTATCGTAAATATTCATTCTTATTCTTTTTTCTTACTGCTTTTAATCCGTTCTCGTATAAAAGCCCTATCCATAGGTTATGAACAGGGCTTCTTTAGTTTTTTTTTAAAACAATCACTTAATTTATCTTCTAAATCCTGTTTTTTCTGATTGTTGATGTTCAATCAATAGACCAACACAACTCATCGCATCTTCAGATAAACCATTCGATTCGTCTTCTCCTAATTCCGGGATGTAAACTTTAATTGTTAATTTCCTTGTTTTGTCCGATGTAAAAACAAATTCAGGATCATTTTCGTATTTTGAATTATCGTAACGAACAGATTGTATTTTCCCATAGACTCTTTTCTTTGTCACTTTCTCAACTTGTTTTTTTACTGTTGTATTTGATTCTGCATCAAATTCCTCTACTGTAACAAGTGTTTTTGATTCTTCCCAGTATGGTTTAGAGATTTCTTCTACAACTTTAAACTGTATTTGTCCGTCTAGTTCATCGTCTCCTGCACACAAAACTATTCTATAATCCATGTTTTTATACACTACGATTTTAACTTCAGCTGTATCTCCTTGGGCAAAAGACCCAAATACAGATTGTCCATTATAAACAAATCCTGTTTTTTTTGGGGAAGGATTGCAATATCGTTGTATTCCGTTACATGTTTGAGCAGAGGCAACAAAAGGAGTACTCAAAGTCAATCCAATTACTATTTTTTTCAATAAATTATTCATCTTAAATTCTTTTTTATAAATTACCTTCTACTATTTCTTTTCTTATTGACGCTACATATTCCTTAATTTGATCAAAATCGGATTGTGTTACAATTGTTTTTGTACCTCCGGAAAGAACAAATTTTCCATCGTCCTGTTTGGTTGTTTCAACCGCTCCAATTTCTACTTGCTCTAGCCCCATAAAAACCTCATCTAAATCCGCAAATTCGCTTAATACATCCATCACTTCTGTATCATCTTGAAAATCCGTCATCATCCCCATAATATTCTCTAAAGTCAGTTTTTGATCGCCTATTTTCTCAGCCAATAATGATCCTTCTTTAAAATCATCGATTTGAGTCAAAACATAAAGGCTTTCAATCCAACCTCCTAAAACAATATAAGCCAAAGCTTTCTCTCTTCCGTTTTCTTCTAGATAAGTAAATGCTTTATAGTATGTTTCGTTTGATAAAACTAATAATGAATCTTTATTGTCTTTCGATACATTTTCTTCAATTCTTTTAAATACAGTACCGTCAAAAGCATTAGACACATCTAAAGATTTAGTTAACTGTCTAACCGTTTTAAAATATTTTAAGGCTTCTGTTCCTATTTCATAACTCGAAATAAAAGCTAAATCGGCAGAATAAGTTCCGAAATTTAAAGCTTGACTTTTTGGATTGGTGTATTTAGATAAATTATCTACACTATTTAAAAGTGAAGCATCAAATTGTAAATTAGTTTCCTTGATTAAAGAAAAAAGTTCGTTAGGTGTTGGAACTTTATAATTAATGTTAGAGCTTATTTCTAATTCATTTACATCTATTCCTTCTTCCAAAGATATTTCTACCTCTTCATTTTTATCAGATTCTAAATGTTCCTTTATCTCTTTTTCGGAAGTGGTTTCGCTACAACTCGTTGTAAACACAATCCCTCCTAGCATTAAAAACGCTGCAATACTTAAATATTTATTTTTCATTTCTTTAAATTAAAATAGACTATTTTCCTTTGTTATAAAATAAGCTATTTCAAATATAATTAAATTATTTATATAATCTAGTTCCTGTTCATAAATACCTAAAAAAAATACAATAAACTATTACTAAATCTAGAAAAATAATGCTTTAAATCATTTGAAAAAATGGATCTACTAATTTAATTATAGTGGAATAAAGCATTAAAATTTTACTTACATATTCATAAAACCTATTGGTGGAGTACTTGTAGAGAGTCCTGCTACATTGTGAAAGTTTCCTAAATTAGGAAATACGGTCGTTAAATCTGAAGGACTGATTCCGTACCATAAAGCTAGTTCAGAAAATAAAGAATCTGTTGCAGTAGTTGGAACCATAACCCCTCCACCTATATATTGTCCACTGTTTATTTCTAACGATGGGTAAGTTCCATAAATATTCCCACCATTTACATCTCCTCCCATTACCATAGCATTACCACCCCAGGCATGATCAGATCCGTTTCCGTTTGATGTCAAAGTTCTTGCGAACTCTGAAACAACAAAAGTAGTCACATCATTAAACACCCCCATTTCATCTAAAGCTCCTTTAAATTCAGTCATTGCATTGTTTACTTCTGTTAACTTTGCGGCTTGATTAACTAATAGTTCATCGTGGTGATCCCAACCTCCTAAACGAACAAAAAATATTTGGCGATCAAATCCTAAAGTTGTTCTTGCTGCAATTGTTTTTGCAATCATCTCAAAATTTCTTGATGATCTTTCGGCTGAAAACGTTGTATTAAAATCTGGAACAGCATCTACTGCCGCTTGAAATTCTTCTCCAGCCCCTATTGCTCCGCTAAAAATATCGGCATAGGTTTTATGATACATATCAGGATATCCATAGTTTAATATACTATCCGTTGCTGCTTTTCTTTCAGGATTATTCCCCCAGCTTGCATTTCTATTTATAGGCATTAAAGCTCCATTATAATTCATTGAAAACTCTACAGAGTTTTGACCGTATTGAAATATATTTGTTCCCGAAAGCGATAAATTCATCG
>WFNC01000209.1 GCA_015488785.1 Flavobacteriales bacterium
AAAATTGTTGGTTTTGGTTCTCATGTTCAAATTTCAGGTTCTTATAACAATGTTTCTTACGAATCGAGCCAACTTTTAGTGTCCGAAATAGATACAGCAGACCTTAGTAAAAAATCGGCAATTCAAAATGTGCAAATCTTCGCTTACAAACCTGCTATAATGCAAGCAAGAGAAAGTAAAACTGAAAACGAAGATGGCAAAGCAATTAGAGATATAAAAGGAGTTGTTTTTAAAGGAATTAGTAAAGACTTTGATACACGTTTTTTTAAAAAACACCTAAAAGAAGGAAGCATTCCTATATATGAGGACAATAAAATAAGTGACAGTATTCTTATTTCTAAATTTATAGCCGACAAGTTAAGGCTAACCGTTGGCGACAAAGCTTCTATCTTTTTTATCAAAAAAACAGGTCCAAAACAAAGAAATTTAATTGTCTCTGGAATTTATGAAACAGGTTTAGAAGATTTTGATAAGCAGTTTTGTTTTATAGACATCAACCAAATTAGAAAGTTAAATCAATGGGGAATTTCTACCTATTTGAAAGTAAATCCAGCCTGTGAACATGGATTTCCTATTATAGAAGCAACCACCTTTGGAGGAAATAAAAATTATAGATACAGTTGGAACAACAGCGAATACGAACTCAATTTTAAGCAGCTCCTCTGTCCGCTAAAAGATACCGTAATACAAGTTGTAGTGACCGATTTTATGTCCAACGGATACTTAGAACCACTAGAACAAATGTCTATTCCAGATACAGCATGGCTGATAATAAAAGTGGGGGAAGAAAAAATATCATCTTGCAATTGTTCTGATTCAGCTACAGACTTGCAAGCCGATTATTTAAACGATAGTACAACTAAATTTAATTTTAATGGAACAAGTTTTACCACAACATTAACCACCAGTGGAGGCTCTTCCAAGTATTATAGTGGCGGAATAGAAATATTATTAAAAGAGTTCGAACAACTCGATCAAGGCGAAAAAATTGTAGAAGGTTATGTCGGTCCTCAGTTTAACGTTACTACAATTGTCTCCCAAAACGAAGAGATTTTCAATTGGTTGGAAATGTTAGACATGAATGTTTACATTATTTTAGGACTTATGGTTTTGGTCGCTATCATCAATATGACTTCAGCTTTAATGGTGCTTATTCTCGAAAAAACGCAAATGATTGGAATACTTAAAGCTCTAGGAGCAACGAATTGGAGTGTACGAAAAATATTTATTTACAATGGAGCATATTTAATTTTAAAAGGAATGCTCTATGGAAATTTATTGGCGTTTGTTGTTATCTTCTTACAAAAGTATTTTCACATTATCAAGCTCGCCCAAGAAAACTATTTTGTAAGCGTTGTTCCGATGGATATCCCAATTCCAGCTCTCCTAATTGTTAATTTTGGTGCATTTTTGATTTGTTACCTTGCTTTGGTTTTACCTTCTTACATTGTAACTAAAATTACACCAGTTAAAGCGATTAAATTTGATTGATGACTTTTGTTGTTTAAATAATTAGTAATTTTGAACAGGTGTAAAATCGAGCAATAATTTTAAAGTCTAAGACAAAACGCGTTAGGGATAGAAGCGGCATCCTTTTTTGTTTTTTTACAAAAAAGATACAGCGGATAGCCCGCTCGAACGCCCAAAAAAAGATGAACAAAATAGTTAAAAACAAGACAATAAATTGAGTTTCAAAAACAAGATAAAGAACCTAAATTGGAAAGAGGAAGAAGAGAGCATTTACGCCAAAACGGCTAAAGATGTTGAAGTCGCTTTGTCCAAAGAAAATAGAACGTTAGAAGATTTTAAAGCCTTAATTTCTCCAGCAGGCGAAGGTTATGTAGAGCAAATGGCTCAACTGAGTAATCGATTGACACAAGAGCGATTTGGAAAGACAATTCAGTTTTATATTCCCCTTTATTTGTCCAACGAATGTCAGAATATATGTACTTATTGTGGCTTTAGTTTGGATGTTAAAATTGAAAGAAAAACGCTTTCGGATGAAGAAATATTAAAAGAGGTAGAAATTATAAAATCTTATGGTTACGACCATGTTTTATTGGTGACAGGAGAGGCGAACAAAACGGTAGGTGTTGATTATATAAAAAATGCTGTACAACTTTTGAAGCCTCATTTTTCGAACATTGCAATAGAAGTTCAACCGCTAGAACAAGAAGAATATGAAACGCTTATAGCCGAAGGAATAAATGCTGTTTTGGTTTATCAAGAGACCTATAACAAGGAAAATTATAAAAAACATCATCCAAAAGGCAAAAAATCTAATTTTGAATATCGGTTAGACACTCACGATAGATTGGGTAGGGCAGGAGTTCGAAAAATGGGACTTGGAGTTCTGATTGGTTTAGAAGATTGGCGAACCGACAGTTTATTTTGTGCTTCGCATTTAGATTATTTGGAGAAAAAATATTGGAAAACTAAATATGCAATTTCCTTTCCTCGCCTTAGACCTTGCGCTGGAGGAGTCGAATTAAAATCCGTAATGACCGACAAACAATTGGTTCAGCTGATTTGTGCTTATCGACTTTTTAATCAGGAAGTAGAGTTGTCGATGTCCACCCGAGAATCAAAAATATTTAGAGAAAATAGTGTGCAATTGGGAATCACATCAATCAGCGCCGACGCCAAAACCGATCCAGGAGGTTATGCAAACCCCAAAGTCAATTTAGAACAATTCGAGATAAACGATAAACGACCTACAAGCGAGTTTGTAAAGGCAATAGAAGCCAAAGGATATGAAGCGGTTTTCAAAAACTGGGACAACAGCTTGCAGTAAAATTATTTGGGCGTTTTTACGGGTTATTCGCTTGTAGTTTTTGAATTTTTAAAAAAGTAATTCTAACCCAAAAAGGAGCTTCTAAAGTCGCTCTTTTTAGCTAAGAATTACTAATTTTAAAAACTCAAAAAGCTATCGCTACTACCCCTAACGCAAAAAAAAATAAAACGAGTGAACATCATTTACAAAAGGTAAGATTTGGTCATTTGTTGCATAAAAATAGTCATGTTTATAACAACGCTAACATAAATTGCTGAGTAGATATAAAATTAAGAAAGACCATTATGAAAACACCAATCACAACATTTATAGAAAAGTATTTCTTGCATTTTAATTCAGCAACATTGGTAGATGCGGCAAAGGAATACAAAAACCAATTAGCCAATAATTCTAAAATGCTAGTTTC
>WFNC01000210.1 GCA_015488785.1 Flavobacteriales bacterium
AGCCAAAGAAATGCTAAACGTTGCAAAATTATTACCTCCCAATAGCATTATAAAACCAATAAGAGAACTCTATATATGGGATTTCTTTCACCTCTCTAATCTATTAGGTGTAGATAAACCTCAAATCATATTAGAAAACTACGAAGCCACACACGATTATTTCCCTGTAGAATGGAAAGTCAATTTAGAAAAAGAAATAAAAGAAAACGAGAATTGTTATTTTGAAACAACGATTAATGGTAAAACATATACAGTAGATTACCTCATTGTATTTGGAGATGGAAAAACAGATGTTGCCTGTGAACAAAATCAAATTGAATATGCCGAAAATAATTTCGAGAAAGTTTTCTCTTCAGATTTCATTATTGTATATAAAGTTATATTTTAGTAAAAAATTACAAATTCATACGTTATGAGAAAACAAATACTTGCTAGTTTCCTCTCTTTTATTTCACTGTTAGGGTTAGCTCAAACACAAGCCGAACATTTGGTGGATGGTCCAATGATTGGAGCAGTTACAGATTCAATTACTTCGGTCAATTTTATTTTAGGAAAAGGAAATCAAAGCAGTGTTTTTCATGTAGCGCTAAAAAATGTAACCCAAAATTCGTTGATTCAAACCACCGAAACAAACGAACTTTGCATGGGAGATAGTTGCCTCTATACTTCTGTATTTAGAAACCTTATTCCTAATAATCAGTAC
The DNA here is from genome assembly GCA_015488785.1 of Flavobacteriales bacterium. Lineage (GTDB taxonomy): Bacteria > Bacteroidota > Bacteroidia > Flavobacteriales_D > Parvicellaceae > S010-51. The sequence goes on from WFNC01000210.1 coordinate 704, forward strand.
TATGCTATTATTTACAAAAACAATGTAGCTGTAGATAGCACACGAACAAATATAACCGTACCAGACAATACCGTAAACGATTTTACTTTTCTTACAGGAAGCTGTGCTTACCAATATTCTACTGGGAGTGCAAAATTTGTAAGGGAAGACATCTTTGATCAAATGAGTTCTGAAACATCCTCAGATTTTATGCTTTGGCTTGGAGATCAAATCTACCTACCATACAATGATTTGGATAGGCAATTAATGTTCGATACTTATATGTATTACAAAACAGAAAGTCCAAAGCGTAGAAATTTTATGAAACAGTCATTTCATTTTGGAATATGGGACGACCACGATTATTCTTATGATAATGGAACAAAAGATTTTTATGGTAAATTACATTCTACAGAATTATACAAATCGTTTTGGCCAAATTCAGGTTACGAACATCAAGAGGCAGAAGAAGGAATTTATGGAACTTACAAATACGAAGACGCTGAATTTTTCATGACTGATTCTCGTTATTACAAATCTCGTTACGAATATTTCGGTCGTCAACAATTAGATTGGTTAAAAGAGGCTTTATTAAATTCTACAGCTACATTTAAATTTATTACAGTAGGTTCAATTTCGGTAGTTCCTCAAATAAGAAATGGGTCAGAAACCTATCTTTATCAAACAGGAGAAAGAGACGAATTATTCGATTTTATTTACGCCAATAACATTACGGGGGTAATAATGCTTTCGGGAGATATTCACCGTTCATATTTTGGACAATACCAACCCGATTGCAATTCTACCTACCCAATTTACGAATATACTTGTTCTCCATTAACATCAAATGCAGGTAATGGACATTATAACTATACTGATTTGTTTATCGAAATTAACCAAACACACAACTATGGTAAAATAGAAATTACAGGGCCAGTTGGAAACCGTATTTGTACTATGAAAGGAAAAGATGCTAATGGAAATGTTCTTTACACATTAGCAATCAACGAAAACGAATTAAAACCCTCTACCCAACCAGATTTAGACCCAACAAATGTATTGGAAGCTCAATACGATTTTACAGGAAATGCACAAGATGGTTCTGCTAACGCTTATCATGCTTCACTAAATGGAATAACACCAACTTTCGATAGATATGGAAATAATAATGAAGCCTATTTGTTTACTTCATTTCCCAATACGGTTGATTTTCCAGCGAGCGTATTAAACAATAAAAGTAATTTTACTGCTTCTTTTTGGGTTAAGCCAACCGAGAATGGTTGTGGCCTTCTATCAGCAGCCTCAAGTACAATAGGTAACGAAGTTTTAGTTTATTATAGTGGTGCTTCAAAAAAAATATCTTTTCAAATTAAGAATAGCTCTATTTCAAGTATGGATACCGTTCGTTTGAACGAATGGTCACACATTGCTGTTACCAGAAACGGAACAACAGGAAAAGCTAAAATTTACATCAACGGAAAAATTAATGCACGTACAACTTTACCAACAGGAAACTTAGATGTAGTTTCTTTACTAATCGGAAACGATCAAGATGGAGCTGGCGGTGGAAATTTAGACCCAAATCAACAATTTAAAGGTTCTTTAGACGAAGTCTATTTTTACAATGATGCTTTGTGTGGATTGCAAATAGAAGATTTATACAATCAAGGATTAAAACAAGTTACTGCCATTACAAATGACACCATTTGCGAAGGAACAACAGTAGATTTTATTACAACAGGAACTACGCAAGGAAATTATAAATGGTACAAAACAAGAGAAGGGAACTCACTTATGACTAATACCGATTCTACGTTTAATACAACCATAACTGAAACAACTACTTTTTGGGTTGCAGCCGATAACTTCTGGAGAGAATCAGAGCGAACTCCCGTAACCATTACAGTAGCCGACAAAATTTACAACGATGCAGATTCTTTAACTTATCCATCTCGTTTATTTTCGTGGTTCAAATTTAACGGAAACGCAGAAGAAGAAACACAAAACGTAGCCAACGGAATAGTAAATGGAGCAACATTAACAACAGGACGCTTTGGAAACGCAAACAGCGCTTACCAATTTACAAACTACCAAGACTTAGTAACTTTACCAAGCGAATCGATAGATGGAGCAGAAGAATTAACCCTTTCTTTTTGGATGAAAACCACATCTTCTGGCGATGGGATTATTTCTGCAGCAAGTTCTACAGGAGGAAACGAATTGCTGATTTATTTAAAAGCAGATGGGTCTTTGGAAGTCACAATGAACGAACGAGCAAAACATTTTACCGCTCCAATCGTCAATGACAATCAATGGCATCACGTCCTTTTTACAGCCTCTTGCAAAGAAGGTCAAGGAAATTTATTTGTAGATGGTGTAGCAGCCATTACAGCTAACGGTTATTTTAATCCTGGAGAATTAGAAGTTCCAAACGGAGCATTTATTATCGGAAACGATCAAGATACTCCAGGAGGAGGAGGTCTATCTACCACGCAACAATACGTAGGAAGTCTCGACGATTTTAAAGTTTATAGAAGACAGTTGTCAACAACAGAAATAGAAGATATTTACAATGAAAATGTAAAATACAAAACTCCTTTTCAATTCGATTGGAATGCGCTTAAATTATGTGAAGGAGAAGAATATACAATGAACTTTATAACCAAACAAAACAATGTCGATTATTACTTAATCAATGGTTCTAGCCAAGTTGTAGATACCGCTATTATTTCAAACGATTCAGCATATTTTGACGCTGTAATTAATGCCAATGAAACATTTTACATCGTTGCAAAAAATAATTTTGGTTGTGAAAAACAGTTTGATTCAATCTTTTCTATTCAATCCGTAAACGCTCCAAATCCATCTATTGTAGTTAATGGAAATGATTTATGTACAGATGTAACCGCCGACAATTACTACTGGTTACTCAACGGAACTCAACTTTCGACTCAAAACTGTATCACCATGAATAGCGACGGAGAATATCAAATATATATTGTAAATAACCCAAACTGTACATCAGATACGTCAGCAGTTCACGGATACTATTCAAGTGTTTTAGAGAACAACAACAATGCGTTATTAATTTACCCATCTCCAGCAAAATCAATTTTGAATGTTGAAGCTTCTAGCGAAAATCAATCCTATTACATCTTAGATTTAAACGGAAAAATAATTAAAAACGGAAGATTAAAGAACAAGAAATCTATTCTTAATATCGAAGAATTACCACAAGGTTTATACAGTATTGTTATCGAAACAAAAGAAGGAAAAGTAACTCAGTTTTTCCAAAAGATATAATTAAATTTGTAGGGAGCGACTATCTGTTTTTGGCAAAAAAAGCCAAAAACAGATAGTCGGGCTTTCACTACTCACTTTTTTTCAATAAAAAATTGAAAAAAGAGTTCAAACAAACCGTTCTATCCCTCGCTCAAAAAAAAAGGGTTCAAAAAATTCGTTTAGCTAGTTCGTTTGAGTGTATCAATATTTCTTCTAGCCAATATAAACAGCTACATCTAAACCGTCCAAAGGCATATACTTTTGTTTTCTCAAAGCTTTTACTTTAGTAATTATTTTTTCACCTCTATCCAATTGTTTACTAATCAAACCACTCGCTTTAGTAGAAATATAACCAATCTTAAAACCTTTATAAAATACACAAATAGCATTTCTATCCCACAAGCGATCATAATCTCGTTCCAAGACCAACGAATCGCCAATCGATAAATGATGATAAATATAAATCATATCATATTTATTTAGTTCTACTATCTGTGTAAGAATACCCAAGCTAGGTAATGATGGCTTTTCAACCTGTATTTTTAAATGTCTCATAATCGTAATTTTAGAATTGTGTATAATATTAAGCAGCATTGTTTAGCAATGTAAAATCGTTTACAACCAAGTTTTTACCAAGAATTGACAACAAGTTAACCTCAGAAACCAATTGATTTTCTTTAAAAAGGCTAGTAGAAAGCATATCGTAAATGTCGATTCCCTTTTGCAACAATTGAGCAATCAAATCATTGAACTGAGAAAAACTAATCGATAAGTTGGTGTAATACTCTTTGCTGTTTTTTGCAATCTTGCAAGCCATCATTATTCCATCATCTCCTTTTTCATAAACTAAATGAGTAATTTCTATTTGATTCAATAAAGTTGTCGATTGTATGTTTTTAATTCTGTTCATAATGGTATGTTTATTTGATTACGATACAAACTTACAACCTCACAACGTAATCTATTTACGTTGTGAGGTGAAAACAGAAAAATAATTATATTTTTTTTCAGAATAGTTAGATCTAAAAGTCAATTCTCCTCTCCTCCAAGGAGAACAAAAAAAAGAAAGTTAATTGATAGAATGACTTCAAGTCATCCTATCAATAAAAAATAAAAAGCTAAAAAAAACAATCAACAAAAACGAAATCCATTTCCCTCTTGGCGGAAGGAGGCTGTTTCATTCTAAATTAAGTTATAAAACTTAACTATTAACAACTTAATATAGAGTCTGTTGAGACAAGTTGAATTGTCGTTATTTTTTGTAGAAAACTACGACTATGAAAAACAATAGTTTATTAAACCTATTAACAGAAAGTAAAGATCCAAGGAGAGGAGAAGGCCTCCGTCATTGTTTTAATGGTAACAATGAGCGATTATTTCGGATACAGAGGGATTGGTGTTTTTATTAAAAGAAACCGAAAAGACTTACTTAGGTATTTTAATCCCAAAAAGAACCGACTTCCTTCGTTTTCAACTGTACGTAGAGTAACCCAAGAAATAAATTATAAAGATTTTACAATGAAGTTCTATGATTAGGCTGTTCAATATGTAGAAATTCAAAAAGGAGACTGGTTAAGCCTAGATGGAAAAGCTATAAAAGGAACAGTATCAAATGGAACTAGCAGTGAACAAAAGTTTATTAGATTAATATCCGTATTATCAGAAAAAAATGGATATAAAGGCATGAAACAGGCTATAAGGCTTAATTCAAATTATTCCACAGTAAAGCTTCTCCTATTGTAGAATCATTCCGCAGATTTCTAGGAATTGGCTTTAAGTTTTTGTTATAATTTGACTTGGTGTAAATTTGATTTGGCCGGTTTATCAATCCCCCTCTCCGCCAAGAGGGAAATTGAATTTAGCTTGGTGTTGAAAATAGTTTTTTTATCTAATTAAATCGATTACTTTTTCTATCGGTCTTCCGATTACAGCTTTGTTTCCTTTTACGATAATTGGTCGTTCAATCAATTTTGGAAATTGAATCATTGCATCGATCCATTGCGATTCGCTAAGTTCTTTCCCTTTAAAATTTGCTTTGAAATCTGCTTCCCCTTTTCTTATTAATTCTTTTGCTTCTATTCCTAACTTAGAAATTAAATCAGTTAATTCTTCTTTTGTTAATGGTGTCTTTAAATATTCTATGGTTTCGAATTCAATTCCTTTTTCGGTTAATAAGTCAAAACTATTTCTACTTTTAGAACATCTTGTGTTATGGTATATTTTTATCATTTTATTTATTTTTTCGGTATTTATAATTCAATTCTTTCGTTATTTATTTTTTTCGTTCTTAAACAGCTCTTCTGTTGCTACAATTATCTCTTTTGCTACATTAACAAGCGTATTATCTTCTATTCCTTCAAGTCCTGGAGAAGAGTTCACTTCAAGTATGAGAGGCCCTTTGTTACTTTGTATAATATCTACACCTGCGATGTTCAAACCTAAAACAGCTGTTGCTTTTAAAGCTAAACTTGCTTCTTTTTTTGTTAACTCAACAGAAGTTCCTGTTGCCCCTCTGTGTAAATTGGAACGGAATCCAGTGGATGCGGAGCGTTTCATTGCTCCTAATATTTTTC
>WFNC01000211.1 GCA_015488785.1 Flavobacteriales bacterium
CGTGATTATTGCTGGAAGAACCGAAAGTGTCAATTCTACTAAACTATCACATCCGCTTGCACTTGTAAAAACTTCGGTGTAAGTTCCTGCACTTATTAAGGTTTGACTTCCTAAAGTATAAGATGTTCCCGAACAAACACTTTCTGTTAAGGTTGTGCTAATTGAATTTTCTACAGTTAGGTTTAAGGTACAGTCACCTTAAACCTAACTGTAGAAAATTCAATTAGTACAACCTTAACAGAAAGTATTTGTTCGGGAACGTCTTATACTTTAGGAAGTCAAACCTTAACAAGTGCAGGAACTTACACCGAAGTTTTTACAAGTGCAGGTGGATGTGATAGTACAGTCACCTTAAACCTAACCGTAGAAAATTCAATTAGCACAACCTTAACAGAAAGTATTTGTTCGGGAACGTCTTATACTTTAGGAAGTCAAACTTTAACAAGTGCAGGAACTTACACCGAAGTTTTTACAAGTGCAAGCGGATGTGATAGTTTAGTAGAATTGACACTTTCGGTTCTTCCAGCAATAATCACGGATACCGTTGTTGAGATTTGTGACGGAGAAGAATATGTTTTCGGGACACAAGTATTAACAACTACCGGTTATTATACTGAAGCATTTCCAATGGGGGGTAGTTGTGACAGTATAGTACATTTAACAATGATAGTAAAAGCTAGCCCAGTCGTAACGATAGATATGAATAATGGAAATTTGATTTCGACACAAGGAGATGATTATCAATGGTCTTTTGATGGTAATGTTTTAGCAGGAGAAGTTAACCAAAGCATCACTCCGACAGCGAACGGACTATATTCAGTTGTGCTTACTGCATTTAATGGATGTTCTAATTCAGCAGAATATGAATTGCAGAATGTAGGAATTTCAATAAAAAAAGAAAGCGAGTTATTAATTTACCCTAATCCAACATTAGGACGCTTTACGATTCAATCTTCTATATTATTTTCTTATAAAATATATAATGTATTAGGTGTCTTAGTTCATTCAAATAGTCAAAAAAATAATCAAGTAAAAGTAGATTTATCAGAAATGGAAAGAGGGGTTTATTTCGTTGAAGTCGTATTGCCTACCAACGACGTTAAAGTTATTAAAGTAATTAAAGATTAATGCTGTTTAGAGTTAATAAGGATAAACGAATTCTTCTTAAAAAAATAATTTCTTGAATCGTAAAACAAACTGTTAAATCAAAAAGTCTTACCTTACAACCTCATTGTAAAAAGAACGTTAAATGAAAGTGTTGGGACATCAAACATTAATTGAGTTGTATGGCTGTAATGATGTGAAAATTAATGATTCGAATTTAGTAGAGAAAACGTTGTTGGAAGGTGCTCGAATTGCAAATCTGACTGTTGTAAATTCTACATTACATCATTTTTCGCCCATTGGAGTTAGTGGTGTTGTGGTGATTGAAGAAAGTCATATCGCTATTCATACTTGGCCAGAACACGGCTATGTGGCATTAGATTTTTTTACCTGCAATGATTCCTACAACTTAAAAGAAGCCATTGAATATATAAAAAACACATTTGAAGCAAAGACCAGTTCTCAAAAAGAAATAAGCAGAGGTTTAGTTTGACGCTTGAAAAAGAATTACTAAATTACTACAGGTGGAAAAAAAATTAAGTGGAGTTATAGCACTTTTAGGCGTAGGAATTGTAGCTTTGCCAACAGGTATTATCAGTTCTGCCTTTGTCGAAAAAATACAAGAACGTAAAAAAGGAAAACAACCTACTTGCAATTGTCCACATTGTGGAAAAGAAATTTAAAATATGAGCTCATCTTTTGATCCAAAATTAACCGCCCTAAAATTGGGATATACTTTTGATTACAATCTAAAAACGTGGATTGTAGAAGAAGTCTATCATTACAAATGGGGAAACAATTTTTCGAGCGTAGAATACAAAATCTACTCTGGTGACGAAGAAGCATATTTGGAAGTAGAGGACGACGGCATACTCAAACTTTTGTTTAGTAAGGACATCGATCTTTATCTTTCTCCAACTGAATTTACCGCTTACGGAACGCCAAAAAAAACAATTGGTTACAAAGGAAAAACCTATTCATTCAACGAAAAATTTGAATCACAAGCACGAAACGACGACGACGATTACTGGGAGTCATTTTACCTTTGGGATTATTTCGATAGCGAAGGAGAAGAGTTTATTTCAGTCGAAAATTGGGATGGAGACATCGAGGCATGCCATGGTCACAAAGTAGATGAATTAGAAATTAGTAGCATTTTACCAGGCGATCCAAACCGAGTTCGAGACAGAAATCTAAAAAAGAAATTCGGTTACGATTCCACTTTTAGCGAAAGCGAAGATAACCCAACACCAGTAAAAATTATTTTATTTATGGTCATATTGGTTGTCTTTATTATCCTAATGTCACGAGGCTGCGGACGAGGAACCTACATTCATACAGGTCACGGAGGTCGATACAACAACTACACAGGAGGAGGATCTTCTTGGACAGGAGGAGGCGGAAGTGGCGGAGGATTTCGTGGTGGAGGCGGAGGATTTGGAAAGTAGGTTTTATTCTCTTTTGGGCGTTTTAACAGGCTATCCGCTAGTAGTTTTTGTTTTTTTAATAAGTTATACTAACCTAAAAAGGAGCTCATAAAATCGCTCTTTTTAGCTAACTATAACTAATCAAAAAAACAAAAAGCTATCGCTACTATCCCTAACGCAGAAGTGATTATGTCTAGGTTCTCTTATTTAAAATTATTGTATGAAGTTTTTTTCTTTAGAAAAATAAAGAGTAGGATAAGTTCAAGAGCATAAATCAATTTCATGAAGAATATAGAAGTTAATAGAAGTCCATTGGTAAAAGCAATCCTTTTCAGAAGCTTGTTACCACAAGTGTTTTATGTTATGGTTTTAGTAATTATTCACTGGGCTATTGCTTCGTTTTGGATTTCTTTAAATTTTGAAATAGCAACAAAACAAAAACTAACTTTAGTTGGATTGTTAACGGGTATCGTTCCTGTAATAACTTATGGATTGTGGGGAGTAAGACGATTTTTAAATAAGGGTTATATTATTTTTCATAATAGAGTAGTTAAATGTTGGATTCAAGATTTTTCTCAAAGCTTAGCTCGTAAAATAGTAAAAGAAAACTATTTAAAACAACTAGAGGCTGAACAAAGTAGTATCTTACATCAATTGAGAGTTCAATTGTTACAAAAAAATGAACTATTCCCTAGTATCATTCAAAGGTTGTTCAAATTTCTTTTGAATAAAATTGGAATGAACAATGATTTAGACAAGTAGATTAAATTAGTGAAAGAAGGAAATGTAAAAGAAAATTCAATTTTCTTAAGCCAAAAAAATTCAGAACTCGTTTTAAGTGCCAATGACAATCTATTCCCTGTCTGGGTCAGCTATTTAATACCTATAAACACGTTTTTATTTGTTGTGGTTTTTGTAATCATTTCCAGCCCTCCCCAATGAAATATATTATATTAGGATTTTATCATTTGGTCATTTTTTTATCAATTTATAAACTTTTTTGGTCGGTTCGGAAAATTTGGAATCAAAGATTCAACAAATAGTAAAGTTATTTGGTTTTAATATACTCTAAAGCTGAATTCAATATTTCATCTTCTCGATTTATTATCTCCTTTATTGTTCTAGGAACTAAAATATCTGGTTGAATACCAATTCTTTGCAATTGTGTTCCGTTAGCATAATGAAAATCTATTCCAGTATAATACAATTTTTCTCCTAAAGGGAGGTTTACTGAAACTACAACGCCATTTGCTCCTGTCGTAGGCCTACCTACTAGCTTTACATTTGAAGCGTAAGCTTGTATTAGCATAATAACAGTTTCGCCAAAAGATTGAGCTTGGTCGTCAACTAATACAATGATTTCACCTTTGTAAACTTTATTTAGGTTGGGAGTTAACTTACCATCAAAATTAAATAATAACTGTAAAATTAAATCTAAATGATTTGACACATAATAAGTTAAAGATTTTTTTTGTTTTTTATATATTCCTGGAGTTTTTTTTGTGGAGAAAGAAAAAGCAGTTACTTCTTTTGGCTTTTTACTTAGTAGTTTTGGAATTTTTAGAACTGCTGAAGTTCCATAACCTCTACAATCAAGTATTAACGTTTTTGTATTCTTGAATTTTCTAAAATAATTATCTATTTTGGAGAAAGAAGCATTTGGCATATAAATATAACCTATGCTATTGTCTACTATAAATTTCATATTTACCTTTGTTTTTATATTTAAGAAATTAAGTATTTCAGGTTTTGTTATTTCTACTCTTTCTATTAAAGTATTTTTAGATTTATTTATAGTTAAGCTTAAAGAATCTACCCAAAGTAAATCGTTAGTTATATAGTCTGAAATAGATTCTTTTCTAGAAATTGATATCGTTTTCAATTTTTCTGTTATTAAATCTTCTATCTCTTTGTTGTTTACTTTTGTAATAGTATCACCAATTTCCAGCTCATAAAGATTAGCTATGCTATCATTTAAAATATTTGAAATAAAAAAAATATTTTCGGCAAATTCAATGGTTATCGGGTTTATTGCAATTTGACCAGATTCATTTACCGGTCGCTTAATGTTTTTTGTTTCAATTTCCACATGACTGTCTTGAATATAACTAGATAATAAAGCGTTTGCTTTCAAATAATCTTCCTTGGTTTTAGAAGCTAAAAATACCGGGATTACTTTTTTAAGAGAACTACTCCAAGAATTATCCATAAATTTTTTGTAGGGATAATAGTATTCAATAATATTATATATTCTTAACAATGAAAGAAGAGTTGTTTTTTCATTGAAAATATCATATTTAATTTCTTTGAAATGAATTGTATTTTTTCCTTTTAAACTCTTAGGCTTTTTAGATTTAAATGTTTTTAAGATATTAATAATTAGTTGTTTATTCTTTGTGTCAATGTTTAGAGTTTCTGCAATCCAATCGAAATTAGTATTGAAATAATATTGTTCAGAATTTTTAATACCCCAATATTTATACAAGTCTTCATTTCTTATGGAGGTGTCTGATGTTGGACTTACAGCTGGATTTGCTTTTATTAATAATTCATAAATTAATTGATTAAATTCTAGCGTACTCAGATTTACTTTAGTTAAGGTGTTATAATCCTTAAAAAACACTTGATCCCAATTGAATGTTTTATTTGAAAAATATTTTGTAATCCCCCAAATTTTGCAATAGCTTTCAATTTGTTTGTTTTTATCCTGAGCTATTGCAGAATTAAAAATCGAATTAATTGATAAAAGAATTAAAAGTGTAATTAAGTTATATCTCATGTCATTCCTTGCTGAATTCAGATTTTATTTTTTTCATGACGAAGAATATCTCGATCCATTTTATGAAATAATTCTTTATTCGGTTTATTTTTCAGACTTAAATATGTTCGACTTTAGTTCAATTAAATTTAGCAAACAAGAGTAAAATTACTAGATTAAAAAAATAAATATAAACCATTTGTATTTTTAATTATTCATTCTTAATTCATAATCAAATCTTGAGTTTAACAAAACGTACAAAATAATTTAATGTTTTAGCAACATAAAAAACTCACTCCCCATACTGAGCATCATAATATTTCTGATAATCCCCCGAAGTAATGTTGTCCATCCATTGTTGGTTCGACAAGTACCAATCGATGGTAATGTTCATTCCTTGTTCGAACGTAACTGAAGGTTCCCAACCGAGTTCTTTCTTTATTTTTGTAGCGTCAATTGCGTATCGCATATCGTGACCTGCTCTATCTTTTACAAAAGTAATTAGCTTGCGAGATGTTCCTTTTACACGTCCAAGTTTGTCGTCCATTGTGTCACAAAGTAAGTGTACAATATCTATGTTTCTCCATTCGTTGTGCCCTCCAATGTTGTAAGTCTCGCCAATTTTTCCTTTGTGAAAAATGTCGTCGATAGCTCTTGCGTGGTCAACAACCCAAAGCCAATCTCTAACGTTTACCCCTTCTCCATAAACAGGTAAAGGTTTGTTGTTTTTAATGTTGTTGATCATTAGCGGTAACAATTTTTCTGGAAATTGATGTGATCCATAATTATTGCTACAATTAGATATTTTGACAGGCAGATTAAAAGTGTGAAAATAAGCTCTTACAATGTGGTCAGAACTTGCTTTTGATGCAGAATAAGGACTACGAGGATCATAGCCGGTATCTTCATAAAAGAAACCTGTTTCTCCAAGCGAACCATAAACTTCATCGGTAGATATGTGATAAAAAACGTGATCTTTTGCCGCTTCTCCCCAAGTGAGTTTTGTAGCGTTCAACAAATTTAAAGTACCAACAATATTGGTCATAATAAATTCATTGGGATTGCTAATCGAACGATCGACATGAGATTCTGCGGCTAAATGAATAACAGAATCGAAAGAATATTTTTTGAATAATTCGAAAATAAAATCGGCATCGTTTATATCTCCTTTTACGAAAGTATAATTTTTGTGATCTTCTATATCCGAAATGTTTTCGGGATTCCCTGCGTAGGTTAATTTATCTAAATTGATAATGTTATAATTCGGGTATTTGGTTACAAATAGACGAACTACGTGTGAACCAATAAAACCTGATCCTCCCGTGATTAAAATATTCTTCATTTAATTCGTTTTTTATTTTGCGTAAGGGGTTGAAACGGCATCCTTTTGGCTTTCTTCCTTTTGAAATACAAAAGACATACTCAAACCAAATAGCTTTACGGATTTGATTCTTGTTTATTTAATCCATAACTGCGTTAAAAAAACATCGTCTAAAAAACCGAAAAACTAATCGGTTTGAGTATAAAGAGGAAGCCCCTCCCTTTTCTCTTTTTTTTTAGAGAAAAGGGTACGCCCTACTAATAGTTAGATTAAAGGCTCCAATAAGCTAAATCTTTAAATTGATTTTTATAGACTCCTTTTATATCTACAAATTCTCCTATGTCGGTCATTATTGTTTTAAAATAAGCTTCGTCTAAGTTGGCGTATTCTTTATGATTAACGGCTAGTACAACTGCATCATATTTTCCTGTTGGTTCTTTGACCAAATCGTAACCGTACTCTTCTTTAAACTCCTTTGGGCTTGCATGAGGATCAACAATGTCAACCTCGCAAGAAAATGATTCAAATTCTTTTACTACATCCAAAACTTTTGAGTTTCTGATATCGCTCACGTCTTCTTTAAAAGTTGCACCCATAATAAGAATACGAGCATCAATAATACTTTTTCCTTTTCCTAAAATACGTTTTACACATTGTTTAGCAACATAGAATCCCATTGTGTCATTTACATAACGACCTGAGTTTATAATCTTAGCGTGGTAACCCAATTGTTTTGCTTTGTGAGTTAAGTAATAAGGATCTACTCCAATACAATGTCCACCTACAAGACCTGGAAAGAATTTTAAGAAATTCCATTTAGTTCCTGCTGCTTCCAAAACTTCGTAAGTATTGATTCCCATTCGACCAAAAATGATAGAAAGTTCGTTCATCAAAGCTATGTTTACATCTCTTTGCGTATTTTCGATAATTTTAGCTGCTTCGGCTACTTTTATTGTAGCTGCTCTGTGTACACCAGCGGTAACAACCAACTCGTAAGTTTTTGCAATGTTTTCAGAAGATTCTGCTGTATCTCCTGCTGCAACTTTTACAATTGAAGCAAGTGTATGCACCTTGTCCCCTGGATTAATTCTTTCTGGCGAATAGCCAACATTAAAATCTTCTTTCCATTTCAATCCAGAAACTTCTTCCAATACAGGAATACAATCTTCTTCTGTACAACCTGGATAAACAGTAGATTCGTAAACAACGTAATCTCCTTTTTTTAATGCTTTACCAACGGTTGCTGACGCTCCTAAAAGAGGTCTTATGTTTGGTTCTTTACTTCCGTCAATCGGTGTAGGAACTGCAACCACAAAGAAATTAGCTTCTTTTAATTTCTCTCCGTCGGCTGTAAATTCAATATCACAACCTTCAAAATCTGAAGCCTCCAATTCTTTACTTGGATCAATGTTGTTTTGCATTAAATCAACACGACTTTGATTAATATCAAACCCAATTACTTTTATTTTTTTTGCAAATTCTAATGCAATCGGTAAACCTACATATCCTAGACCTACTACTGCTAATTTGGCTTCTTTATTTACTAATTTTTTGTACATTTTTTTTTAGATTTAAAGACCGCTTCGCTCAAAGATTTAAGACTTTTTCGCTTCGCTCATTTTAAGACTTTATAGGTCTTAAATAAAATTATTAATTAATCGCAAGTCAAGTCTTAATATCTTGAATCTTACAATCTTGAATCTATACTAATACCCTTCCTCGTCTCTTACAGCATAAATTCGTTCGATTATATCGACAACCTTTAAACCTTCGAGTGCATTTGTTGTAGCTCTTGTTCTTCCTTTCAAGGTATCTACAACGTTTTCTATTATATAATGATGATTAGCTGCCGAACCTTTATATTGACCATAATCATTTGGTGGATTTGACTCTGCTAATTCAGGCATTTCATATCCGTCGATGTGGCAATACTCAACTTCGTTCATATATTGACCGCCAACTTTTACACTTCCTTTGCTACCAATAATTGTAATACTACTTTCTAGGTTTTGCCCCCAAACAGCAGTTGAATAGTTTAAACTACCCATTCCTCCGTCTAAGAAATCAAAAGAAACAAATCCAGAGTCTTCAAAATCGGTTGAATCTTTATGCGTGAAATCGCCAAATTTTCCTTTAATGTTTTTAACATCACCAAACAGCCAGTACATAATGTCTATAAAGTGAGAAAACTGGGTGAACAATGTTCCGCCATCCAAATTTTGAACGCCTTTCCAACCTCCTTTTTTATAATATCGATCATCACGATTCCAGTAGCAATTGACTTGAACCATAAAAGTATCGCCGATTATTTTGTTTTCAACGATGTCTTTCAACCAAACCGATGGAGGAGAATACCTGTTTTGCATAACCGCAAAAACTTGCTTATGATTTCTCAATGCTTTGTAAATTACACCTTCACACTTTGCTTTCGAAAGACCAATTGGCTTTTCTACAACTAAATGTTTGCTGGCATCCAAAGCTAAAACTGCTTGGTCGGAATGTAATCCATTTGGCGTACAAATATTAACTACATCAAACGCTAAGTCTCTAGCCAAAAGTTCTTCTATCGAACTAAAAAATGGCGTATCACCAAATGGTTCTAAGCCTAATTCTTCTTTTGGTTTTACATCGCACAAAGCGACTAATTCCGATTCGTTGTTGTTAAAAATCATTGTAGCATGACGTTTTCCAATGTGTCCGCACCCTACAACAGCAAATTTAATTTTATCGTTTTCTTTAAATTCTGACATTATTTTATTCTTGTAACTTTATTATCTTTCAATTGATATTCTTGTTTACTTTCTTCACAAATAGCGAATCCACTTTCGTTAAAGTCAAGACGAATACCGTACTCACTAACCCACCCCAATTGCTTAGAAGGGTTACCAACTACTAATGCAAAGTTAGGAATATCCTTGGTAACAACCGCACCCGCACCAATAAAAGCGTATTCTCCAATATCGTGACCACAAACTATCGTTGCATTTGCTCCAATAGAAGCCCCTTTTTTTACCGTTGTTTTAAGGTAATCATTTCTTCTATTTACAGCACTTCTAGGGTTAATGACATTCGTAAAAACCATCGAAGGACCAAGAAAAACATCGTCTTCACAAGTAACCCCTGTGTAAATCGAAACATTGTTTTGCACCTTTACATTCTTACCCAAAACCACTTCGGGAGAAATCACTACATTTTGACCAATATTACATTTTTCTCCCAATATACAATCGGCCATTACGTGGCTAAAATGCCAAATTTTTGAGCCTTCACCAATCTTGCAACCTTTGTCTATGTAGGTCGATTCGTGTGCAAAATATTTCTCCATTTCTTATCTTTACTTTAGTAAACTATATTTATATAATTGTTCTTTTGGGCGTTTTAACAGGCTATCCACTTGTAGTTTTTGTTTTTATAAAAAGTTCAACTAAGTCAAAAAGGAGCTCATAAAATCGCTCTTTTCGCCCAAGTTTAACTAATTTATTAAAACAAAAAGCTAACGTTTCTATCCCTAACGCTACTAAAACTGATGCTAATATACTCAATGAAATTGGCTTTTATCCGCTTTTTCTTATTTTTTTATTTGAATTAAACCAATTCTTATTTAGGGTTCACTGAAAAAGTCTAAAAAGCATATCATATGAGGCGACAAAACGAAGCTGTATGCATATACTGCGAGTTTCAGGCAACGAAATAGGATGTGTTTTTTAGGCTAACGACTATTCAACTGCACTAAAATTCTTAGTACAATAAAGAAAGCCTTGCATTTTAAAGTCTAAAAAGTTACTAAAAAAGCAGTACTACTGATTTCGAGTGTTTTTCAGTGAATCCTATTTAAACTTACCGTAAAGAAATTAAATAAAGAAGTAAACAAAATTACAGCCTAAACTTTAGACGCTCTAATTTGAAAAACCTATCTTTGAGGGCAAACACATTTGATATGAAACTCTTGATAAGCATCGTTATTTCAATTCTTTTTTTATCGTGCTCTAATACTGCTCAAAACACGGAACAAAAGGCAGAGCAAAGCATAAATTTTGAAAAACAAAAAACAGTAGCCGAAAAAACAACAGATACAATCGTTGCAGAAGTAAAAACTAAAACAGTCCAATTTCCGCTTGATTCTATTTTTACAAGTCTAGACACCAATTTCAAAAATAAAACAGTTTTATTACCCAAAGGCTTTCAAGCAAAAATACTCTTTAGAGAAAAAGACAAGGTAATTGTCAACGATTCTGTCTCTGCTCCAGCAAAAGGAAATCACGATATGTTGGCATTTTTACCCGAATCCGAGACTAAAGGAACTTTATTTGTCAGTCACGAACTAAAATCGAGCAATGCAGTTTTAGGCGATGGAGGTGGAGCTACAATGTTCGATGTCGAATATAAGAATGGAGAATGGAATGTTGCTTCCCCATTCAATCATGTCGATTTTTCTACCGTAAGAGGAACTGACCGAAACTGTGGCGGTTCTGTTGCTCCAAATGGAATGATTTACACCTGCGAAGAACATCAAGGAAAAAACAACGCTTATTTTTATCGAAAAGGAAAAGGGCATACAGATACTTCCGATGTCGGAGATTTAAAATTTTACGAAAACATTGGCTACATTGTAGAAGTTGACCCAAAAACAAGAAAAGCAACTCAGAAAATATATGCAATGGGTTGCTATTTTCACGAAGATTTGGAATTTATGGACGACCGAAAAACGGTTTACCTTTCCGATGATAAAGAACCTGGAGTTTGGTTTAAATTTGTAGCAGACACAATTGATGATTATTCGAAAGGTCAGTTGTTTGCTTATAAACAAAGTCAAAATGGAGAAACAGGAAGTTGGATTACTTTGCCAAGAGATATGGCTTCAATGATTCGCATTCGAGACATCGCTATAGAAATGGGCGCAAGCGTTTTTATGCGTCATGAATGGGTGGTAAGAAAAGGAAACTTAATTTACATTGCCGAAACAGGACACGACCATACCGACTGGACTATCCCGATGGCAAAAGGAGCTGTTCCCGCAAAGCATTATCGAGACAATTTAAACGTAGGAGGAAATGTTTTTGAAGATGTCTTTGGGCGAATTTTGGTTTTTGACACACAAACAAATAAAATGAGCGTACTCTTAGAAGGTGGAGTTGGTTCTGATGGAGCTACCGTTTTTTCAAACCCAGATTGTATTACCATTACCAATCAAGGGGGCAAAGACTATCTCGTTATTTGTGAAGACATTAACAAAAATAACAAAGGAAGAGTTCCCATGCACGCTCAAAAGAAAAACCATTGGTACAATGAACTTTATTTCTTAGACTTATCAATTAAAAACCCCAAAGTAGATGATTTAGCTCGATTTGCAATAACGCCTATGGGAGCAGAATTTACAGGAGCTATTTTTACAAAAGACAACAAAACCATGTTCCTAAATGTTCAACATCCCATTTGGAGCAACGGAAAGCCTTACAACCGCTCGAGTACAATTGCTATTACAGGTTGGTAAATTAATAATTTGGGTAATCCAATTCTCTAACAAAAGAGAATTGTCGGGCTATCACTACTCATTTTCTTTTTTTTAACAAAAAAAAGAAGAATTCAAACAAACCGTTCTATCCCTATTACGAACAGAATGTAGAATTATGAATTAAAAATTAATAGACAAAAGTTAGTTAGGACTCATTTTTGAATGTAACTATATTAGAATCTAATCGTTCAAACAAGTCATGGAAAAATTTATTATAATATTATTGATAGTTATTAGTCTAAGCTCTTTTGGTCAATTAAAACCTGGGTTCGATGCTAAAGAGGTTAAATATACGATTGCAATGTGCAACAGTTATAACTTTCTAACACAGTATGGAACAACAAAAAAAATAATACCTAAAGAATTTGACTTAGTTTTTACATCCGATATTTTAAGTATGGATAACAAATTTGAAGTTTATGAAAATGATAAAGTAGGCGTTATAAACTATAGGGGCTCTACCAAAAAAGTGATCAGTTGGGTCGAAAATTGTTATTCTGGTATGATACCAGCCAAAGGAGTTATTTCTATAAAAGGAGAAGAATTAGCATACAATTTTGGAGATAGCCTAAACGCTTCTGTTCATGCTGGGTATGCACTTACAATAGTGCTTTTGTCAGATAAAATCATACAACAAGTCAAATTACTGAATCAAAAAGGAATTTACGATATTGTGATAACAGGACATAGCCAAGGGGGGGCTTTAGCTACATTAACCAGGGCTTATTTAGAACATTTACCAAAGGGGAAATTATCAAGCAAGAACAAATACAAAACCTATGCTTTTGCATCTCCAATGTGTGGCAACGAAGAATTTGCATTAGAATATGACTTTAATTATAGCGCTCGAAACACAAGTTATTCCATCATTAACCCAAAAGACCCGGTTCCATATTTACCTTTGCACTATAATGAAGGTAAGCTATTAAGTAAAAACAAGCTACTAGGTTGGGTAACAGGAGAAGAAAAATTTAGTTTACAGCAACTAGGAAAAGATGTCATCATGAAACCTCTAGAACGAAAGTTAACCAATTTTATAACAGGAAGTAATGTCTTATTGAGTAAAATTCTAAGTCTAAAATTTGGTAAAATAGTATTACCAGAATTTGTTTCAGACATCAATTATTTTCCAGCAGGTTTAAAAAAAGAATTAAGACCTTTCGAATACCCGAAGTTAGTTCTTGATAAAAAAGATTTAGAAGACGTGAAACTATCAACCATTGAAGAAATAGATGGTAAATGGTATAAAAAAGAACCGATGTTCTACCAACATAAACCTTACAATTACTACGTAGAAATCCTTCGATTGTATGATACTAAAGCGTACGGAAAATTAAAGAATAAATACCTGGTTTCTGATATTTAATTGGTGCAAGGGTTATTTTAACTCGTTTATAGTCTTAATCAAAGAAGCTCTATTTGCTTTAATTTCATTCATTTCATTAGAGCTATTCAGTTTGTTATAGGTGATTTTCCCTTTCGTCTTAAGCATTGTTTTCCAATAACTCCAACTAAACAAAGCTGATAAAGGAAGTGAAAGTGCATATAAAATCCAAATGTAATCATCGGTTAATAGTGACACAATCATAATTTGAATAAACCAAAATAAGCCAAAAAATA
>WFNC01000212.1 GCA_015488785.1 Flavobacteriales bacterium
GTTAGAATATTAGTCGTGTTGTCGAAAGCTAAGTTAGCTATATTTTGATCATCTGTCCCTGCATCATCACTTATCCAAGTATAAACACCACTTCCATCTGTTGACAACACTTGTCCTGCTGTTCCTCCTGTTGGGATTTCTATTTCATTGGTTGCGTCACTATCTCCATCGGTTACGGTCAACGGACTACCAACTGTTCCGTCTCCAGAAATATTTGCGCCTGTAGTATTTACAACATCATTTCCCCAATTATCAGCTCCCGAAGAAGCATTTTGAGCGACCCAATTTGTACCATCCCAAGATAAAACTTGTCCTGTTGTTGCAGTTGCGGGCAATTCTATTTCATTGGTTGCGTCGCTATCTCCATCGGTTACCGCTATTGGATTGGCTGTGGTTCCATCTCCTGTAATGTTTGCACCGGTAGTATGCACAATATCTGTCCCCCAATTATCTCCTGTTCCACTTCCTACTTGTACCCATTGTAGGTTTGGTCCATCCCAAAAATAAAACGCTGTTAAATTCTTATCGTAAACCAACATTCCATCTTCAGCTGCTGTAAGAGCAGTACCTAAGGTGTTACGTGCAACAGTTGTTAAACGAGAAATTAAAACTCCTTTATCGTCTGATCTAATTTCTAGTATTGCTTGAGAGTTAGGGGTTAGTGTACCTACTCCAACATTGTTTTGGGCAAAACTTCCTATTGAAGTAATTAGGGCTATGGGAATCAGTATTTTTTTCATAATTAAGGTGTTTATAGAACTAGGGGAATATCTTTTATAATTCTATCTATTTGTTTTGACGTAAAAGAATCAAAGTAAGTTGCTTATTATAAAACAAATATAGCGAAAACAAACAAACAAACAAATCAAATACTTACGTGGGGAGACGGCAAGCATATTCCTTTGGGCGTTCGAGCGGGCTATCACTACTCACTTTTTTTATGAAAAATAAAAAAGAGTTCAAACAAACCGTTCTATCCCTAACGCATACACGATGGAATTAGTTTTAACAAATTAGTAAGTGTGTTAATCTTTATGCTTTTAATTCTACAATTTTAATTTTTAATTAAACAAAGAATTGTATTTTAGCAGGAGTAATCAATTCAAATGGAAAGCAATCTACTCTTAAAAGTCAATAATTTAACTACTCAATTCAAAACCGAGGAAGGGTATTTTACTGCTGTAAACGGAATTAGTTTTAATTTAAAAAGAGGGCAAACGATTGGTATTGTTGGCGAATCTGGATCTGGAAAGTCTGTTACTTCACTTTCTGCAATGCGTTTGATTGCCGAAAACTCGAAAGTAAAAAGAAGTGGTTCCATACTCTTTCAAAAAGGAGGAGAACAGATTGATTTAGCAACCATTAGCGAATCGGAAATGAGAAAAATTAGAGGCAACGATATTGCCATGATTTTTCAAGAACCGATGACTTCGCTCAACCCTGTTTTTTCTTGTGGAGATCAAGTGACGGAAGCGATTCTATTGCATCAAAAAGATTTAACAGACGCTAGCTTACTTAAACAAAAGTTAGCTGTAATTTTGTTTAAAGGCGCTAATTTAGTTAGAAGCCTAGCTAATATTGGAACATTTGGTCAATCCAAATTATTCAAGAATAAATGGCTGACTTCGACGGAGAAAGAAGCTAAAAGAAGAACGATAGAATTGTTTAAAAAAGTAAAATTACCCCGTCCCGAAAATATTTTTGATAGCTATCCTCATCAGTTGTCGGGAGGTCAAAAACAACGCGTTATGATTGCAATGGCATTGTCCTGCAATCCTTCTATTCTAATCGCCGATGAACCTACAACAGCACTAGATGTTACGGTTCAAAAAACGATATTGGAGTTAATGAAAGAACTTCAAAAGGAATTTAACATGGGGATTCTTTTCATTACCCACGATTTGGGTGTTATAGCTGAACTAGCAGACGAAGTATTGGTGATGTACAAGGGGAATATTGTAGAAAAAGGAACGGTTCAAGAAATATTTAACCATGCAAAACATCCATACACAAAAGGGTTGTTGGCTTGCAGACCTCCATTAGATAAAAAACTAAGTAAACTTCCTACTCGAAATCTTTTTATGAAAGAAGATGAAAAAGGGAATATGACTTCAACAGATTCTAGTGTTGTAGAAATTATCGAAAAGCTAGCATTAACCACAGAAGAAATTAAAGAAAAAGAAGACTCTTTGTACACTTCAAAACCTTTAATGACGGTTAATAACCTGAAAACCTATTTTCCAAAAGAAAAATCGTTTTTAGGTCAAACCAAAAGTTATGTAAAAGCGGTAAATGATGTTTCTTTCGATATTTACAAAGGAGAAACACTTGGTTTGGTTGGCGAATCTGGTTGTGGCAAAACAACTTTGGGTAGAACCCTTTTAAAATTAATAGAACCCACAGCAGGTAAAATTTCTTATGATGATAAATTAATTTCGGATTATTCTTCTTCGCAAATGCGAACATTGAGAAAGGAAGTTCAAATTATATTTCAAGACCCTTACTCTTCGCTCAATCCGAAGGTTACTATTGGCGATGCAATTGCAGAACCATTGTTGGTACATCAAATATTTGATACAAAAGCAGAAGTTAGAAATGAGGTAGAAAGTTTATTGACCAAAGTGGGGTTAAACCCTGAACACTATTCTCGCTATCCCCACGAGTTTTCGGGAGGACAACGCCAACGAATTTGTATAGCACGTTCCATTGCCTTAAAACCAAAATTAATTGTTTGTGACGAATCGGTATCGGCTTTAGATGTTTCAATTCAAGCTGAGGTTCTAAATCTATTAAACGAAATAAAGGAAGAGTATAAATTAACCTACCTTTTTATTTCTCACGATTTATCGGTGGTGAAATTTATGAGTGATCGAATTATGGTGATGAACAAAGGTGAAATAGAAGAAGTAGGCTTTACAAATGATATTTTTGATCATCCAAAATCAAATTACACCAAAGAACTGATTGAGGCGATACCGAAAGGAATGATAGAGATTCAAAGTAAATAGGGTTCACTGAAAACACTCAAAATCAGTAGTACTGCTGTTTCAGTAGCTTTTTAGGCTTTAAAATGCAAGGTTTTCTTTATTATAGTAAGAATTTTAGTGCAGTTGAATAGTTGTTCCCCTAAAAGAACTCCTTATTTCGTTGCCTGCAACTCACGGTATATGCATACAGCTTCGTTTTGTCGCCTCATATGATATACTTTTTTTTAGGAAACCCTAAATCGTCTTTATTCGTTGAAAC
>WFNC01000213.1 GCA_015488785.1 Flavobacteriales bacterium
AGTACATTTTTGTTCATAACTATACAATATTGTTTATACAACTTGGATACAAATATATACATTACTGTTCATATATACAATATACATATTTGTATATACGCTTAAAAACCCTTATATTTGTTGTGTTTTTTAAGAAAAAAAAGTTTTTAACAATGGATAATAAACTAAAAATTGGGGCTATTTTACGGCAGTTACGTAAAGAAAAAGGATTATCGCAAGATGCTTTAAGTAAATTAATTGGTGTAAAAGTAACGGCTATTTCTCGCTGGGAAGTAAACAAAGTTTTGCCAAACTTAGAAATGGCTATTAAATTAGCGGATGCTTTAGAGGTGTCTCTCGACGTTTTTTGTGGTAAAAAGGTAAATGAGCTTAGTAAATTGGAAAAATTGGCTAAAAAGGCTTGTAAATTGTCTGATGACAAGGTAAAAGCTTTAGAAATGGTTTTGGAAAGGTTTTTATAATGGAAAATCTATTTTAGCGCTTTCCGAAGTATCGGAAGTAGTTCTTTTTCTTTTCTGTAAGGATACTTAGTATAAACTAGCACGAGCAAGAGCTTCCTTTCCAAAATATGTGGTAAAATAGACAATTTACCTATCTCTGAACTTATTCCTGCGCGAACTGGGTACCATTATTTCTTATCAAACTCTCTAACAATTCATACTCTGTCTTGTCAATTAAACACTCCTTGTTAATTAACTTAAATATCTCACTAAATACATTGTACCAAGAATTTAGAAACGTTTCTTTTGAAATAATAATTTCATTTGGCAATTCTAATTTATCAAATTTTGATATTCTCCAAATAAATTTTATTCTTAGTAAATCATCTTTCCAATCTAGTTTCCAATCAGCATCAAACTCTTCATTCTGAGAAAAACCGTAGATTCCAAACCCAGTATCTGCCTCAGAAACATCAGAAATTATATTAATAAAATCATCTAATAAATCAGAGAAACAATAACTTAACGGTAACCTTAGTAATAAATTATCTATTCTCAAAATTATTACATCTTTAGGATAATCAAATAATTTTTCAATAGCGCTTGATAAATCCAAAACCTCATACGTTAGTTTTTCTTCACTTAGTATATTTAGGCTTAACCCCCAATGCTCAATATTATTCTCCATTTGAATTTGTTGTAGTCGTTGTAGTCGTCGTAGTTGCTCTTTGCCTTATATTATAATCTGCTTGTACTGGAAAAGCATGAATTGTACCAGTATTACCAGATGGCTTAACTTCAATAAAAATATGAGTAGCTTTTGTTTTCATACCGTTTTCATCAATTATAATATTATTATTACCAGTGTTTGCAGGTATGAGTTTTCTTTCTCCTATTTGTAGTTGTTGAGCTTGCTCAATAGCATAATCAACATCTTTTTTTGAGCCAAAACGACCTTGGACAGTTTTTTTATATTTTGCTCTAGCAATAGCATCTGCATCACTCCACTTATAACCATGAGCTCGTGCTGGTTTTCTTGACAATGAACTTTCTATTTTATACTCATCTATTAATTTTACTCTAACTCCTTTTTTGGCTTTTGCTCCAATAGAACGAATCTTTCCTTTTGGTGGAGATTTACTAAAAGCCTTGGAACTACCATATACTATCAATGCCCCATCAACAGTATGAAAAAATAAATCTACCTTTCCTTGAGTAGGAGTTGTTGTTTCTGAATTTCCTTGTATAGCTTCTACATCTTTTTTAAATCCTTTATATAAGTCATATAGTGCTAAATAAGCCCCAGTCATAGGATTTATTCTCAGCATTGTACCATTAGGATCATTCTGAAAAGATTTAAATATATTTTTTGAAACTCTAAAAGTATCTGTTCTATCAGCAACATTATCTAGAGTTCTATCTATGATTTGTAACGATTTTGTTTTTTTGATAGCTTCCTTTCCTACTGCCATTTTAAAACTATCGGATATAGCTCCTGTAATTTCAGCACCTTCTAACTCTTTCATATCCACAACTCTGTTTTCACTAAAAGCATAAGGACTATTCCAAGGAAATGTCTTCGATAATGGATCCACAGCAAAAAACCGTCCAACCCTAGGGTCGTGCATCCTAAACTTATAATTTAGACTATTCCCATTCCCTTTAATCTCATCATCTTTTTCTTGCCCTTGGAAGCCATAACGGTAAGCTGGACTTTGAAAATTTCGTGTTGGTACAAGCATACCAAAAGTAGAGTAATCAGTGCATTTTTAGAGAAAA
>WFNC01000214.1 GCA_015488785.1 Flavobacteriales bacterium
AAATATAAGAGTAGAAGGAGACAGTCGATTTGATGGAACCTGTATTTTTGAAAGTGATAATAGAATCTATTTCGGAAGTTCTGTTTCGGGGGTCGCTGAATTTAAAAATGGTAAAATTAATTATGTAAATGATTCTTTAGGTTTTGAAGAACGAATTGGAATATATGCAATTAATAAAACACCAGACAATCAATGGTGGTATGCAACAGAAAAGGGATTGTACCGCCATGACGGAAAACAACTATCGATTGTTAATGAAAAAGAAGGTTTAGTACCGAGTAAAACGAGGAGTTTAATCTTAGATGTAGCAGGAAATTTGTGGGTAGGAAATAGTAAGGGTGTTTTTTATCAAAAAGATGGATTATTTCATCCAATATATACAGAAGACTCTTTGCATAATCATTCTATATATGCCTTATGTTTTGATTTGGAAGGAAACCTTTGGACAAGTAAAATCGACGGAATTGACAAAATTTCGATTAAAAATGGGGAAGTTCTAGCGATAAAGCATTATGATTCTAAAAACGGATTTGGAATAGGATCTTTATTTAATAATTCAATGGCTTTGGATTCTTCTAATGGTCATATTCTAGTGGGGACAGATAAAGGCTTATTAGAAATTAATCCATATTTAGATTTTAGGAATGAAGTAGAATCTAAAACAATGATTAGCGATATCCAATTGTTTTCTCAACCAACGAATTGGAGTGATTATTCTGATTCAATTGATTATGACGGATTCCCTGTTAATCTTGAATTAGCGTATAATCAAAATTATTTTACATTCAACTACATCGGTATATGTCATAAGTTTCCAGAAGGTGTACGCTATAAAATTAAATTGCAAGGACTCGATAAGGATTGGGTTGATAGAGGAAATAAACGTTTTGTTGTTTACGGAAATTTAAAACCAGGAGCTTATACTTTTTTATTAAAATCATGTAATAACGAAGGGCTTTGGAATAAAGAACCAGTTCAATTTTCATTTACAATAGCTCCTCCTTTTTGGCAAACGTGGTGGTTTTATAGTTTGTGTGGTTTAATTGTTTTAGGAGGAATTTATTCTTATTTGAAAATAAAAAAATCAAATGTATTAATTCTTGAAAAAAATAAACAAATTACACAAATAAATGAAGAGGTAGAGCAGAAAAATCATGAGATAATGGACAGTATTAACTATGCAAAGAGAATACAAGATTCTATGCTTCCTGATAGTAAATTGAACTATTTAATCCCCAGCAGTTTTGTCTTTTTTCAACCGAAAGATATTGTAAGTGGAGATTTTTATTGGCTCAAAAGAGTCGAACGAAAGTTTTTAATTGCAGCAGTTGATTGTACAGGGCACGGCGTTCCTGGCGCGTTTGTTAGTATGATTGGATTTAGTGGACTAAATAGAGCTGTAAATGAATACAGGTTAACTAGTCCTGATGCAATATTGGAAAACCTATCTAGTTTTGTGGTAGATTCTTTTGCTAAACACGAAAGTAAAAGTATAAATGACGGAATGGACGCATCGCTTTGTTGCATTGATAGAGATTCTAATGTTTTGGAATATGCAGGAGCCAACAATTCTATTTATATTATTAGAAATAATGAAAAACCTTTATTAGACTTAGAAGGTAACTTTGTAAAAGTAAAAGAACTTGGAACTCTAAGAGAAATAAAGGCAACAAGAAGACCGATCGGTAAAAATGATAATCCCGTTCCGTTTGCAAAAAAATCAATTCAATTGGAAAAAGGAGATCGAGTTTATTTATTTACAGATGGATTTCCAGATCAGTTTGGAGGAGATCGAGGTAAAAAATATATGTACAAAGCATTTAAACGATTTTTAGTTTCAATACAAAATACTCCGATCGAAAAACAAGGGGAATTATTAAAAAAAGAATTTAAAATATGGACTATCGGGAAAGTAGAGCAGGTCGATGATATTTGCATATTGGGGTTTGAAGTGTAAGATCAGTTTAGTTCAAGTTTTAAATTTTGGGTAAATATCCATAGGGTAATAGAATACTTGATTTAATTTCGAAGTAATTAATTTTGAGTATGTTGATATATTTAGGGTTCACTGAAAAAGCCTAAAGAGCATATCATATGAGGCGACAAAACGAAGCCGTATGCATATACTGCGAGTTGCAGGCAACGAAATAGAATGTGTTTTTTAGGCTAACCTGACATTCCCCACCCTAAATT
>WFNC01000215.1 GCA_015488785.1 Flavobacteriales bacterium
ATTATAACTATTTTAACCAATCGTATCCTTTTTCTTCTAATTCAAAAGCAAGTTCTTTACCTCCAGATTTTATTATTTTTCCGTTATAAAGTACGTGTACAAAATCTGGAACAATATAATCCAATAATCTTTGGTAGTGAGTAATAACTAACACAGCGTTGTCTTTGGTTTTAAGTTTATTAACACCATTGGCTACAATTTTAAGAGCGTCGATATCCAATCCAGAGTCAGTTTCATCTAAAATAGCTAATTTTGGTTCGAGCATGGCCATTTGAAAAATTTCATTTCGTTTTTTTTCTCCACCAGAAAATCCTTGATTTAAAGAACGCGAAAGGAATTTTCTATCCATTTCTAAAAGTGCAGCTTTATCTTTAATTAATTTAAGCATATCTTTTGCAGGAAGATCTTCTAAACCAAGATGCTTGCGCTTTGCATTGATAGCCGTTTTTATAAAATTGGTAGTTGTAACACCAGGAATTTCAACTGGATATTGAAAAGACATAAAAATACCTTTATGTGATCTTACATCAGGCGTATAATCTAATAAACTTTCATTATCTAATAGAATTTCTCCTTTATTTACGGTATAAGTTTCATTACCAGCAATAACAGAGGATAAGGTGCTTTTTCCAGAACCATTTGGTCCCATAATAGCATGTACTTCGCCTGGTTTTATTTCTAAATTAATGCCTTTAAGGATTTCATTTCCTTCAATACCAGCATGTAAATTTGTTATTTTTAACATTTAATAAAATTTTGAATTTTAAATTGTGAATGTTTAATTATTTCATTCTATTTTTGATATCTTGGTTCTTTATTCTTGGCTCTTATTTCTCTAACTATCCAACACTTCCTTCCAAAGAAATTTCAAGTAATTTTCTTGCTTCTACGGCAAATTCCATAGGCAGTTTATTTAAAACTTCTTTACTAAAACCATTAACAATTAAAGCAATGGCTTTTTCTGTATCTATACCACGCTGATTACAGTAAAAAAGTTGATCTTCACCAATCTTACTTGTAGTAGCTTCGTGTTCTAGTTGCGCTGAATTATTTTTACATTCTATATACGGAAAAGTGTGTGCTCCACAATCATTTCCCATTAAAAGCGAGTCGCATTGTGTAAAATTTCGAGCATTTGCTGCTCTAGCACCAATTTGCACCAAACCTCTATAAGAATTTTGAGAATTTCCAGCTGAAACACCTTTAGAAATAATAGTACTTCGTGTGTTTTTTCCTAAATGAATCATTTTAGTTCCTGTATCAGCTTGTTGGTAATTGTTAGTTACTGCAATAGAATAAAATTCGCCAACTGAATTATCTCCTTTTAAAATACAGCTTGGATATTTCCAAGTTACAGCAGAACCTGTTTCAACTTGTGTCCAAGAAACTTTGGCGTTTTTTTCGCACAAAGCACGTTTTGTTACAAAATTATAAACACCACCTTTTCCTTCGCTGTTTCCAGGATACCAATTTTGAACAGTAGAGTATTTTATTTCTGCATCATCTAAAACAATTAATTCAACAACGGCAGCATGTAACTGATTTTCATCTCTACTTGGAGCCGTACAGCCTTCTAAATAGCTCACATAACTACCTTTGTCAGCAATTAACAGCGTACGTTCAAATTGACCAGTTCCGCCTTCATTAATCCTAAAATAAGTAGATAATTCCATAGGACATTGAACACCTTTTGGAATATAGCAAAAAGAACCATCAGTAAAAACAGCCGAATTTAAAGCTGCATAAAAATTATCTTTTTTAGGTACAATAGTACCCAAATATTTTTTCACCAATTCTGGATGTTTTTGAATAGCCTCAGAAATTGGCATAAATAAAATGCCTTTTTCTTCTAAAGTCTTTTTAAATGTTGTTGCTACCGAAACAGAATCGACAACAATATCCATAGCAACATTATTCATTCTCTTTTGTTCGTCAACAGAGATGCCTAGTTTGTTATACATTTTAAGTAGCTCTGAATCTACTTGATCTAAACTGTCTAATTTTTCTTTCTTTTTTGGTGCTGAATAATAAGAAATTGCTTGAAAATTAGGTTTTTCATAATTGACATTTGCCCAATCTGGCTCTTCCATTTCTTTCCATATTTTAAAAGCATCCAAACGCCAATCTGTCATCCATTTGGGTTCTTTTTTCTTTTTAGAAATAGCTTTAATTATATTTTCATTAAGTCCAATAGGAAATGTATCTGAATCTAAGTCAGAATAAAAGCCATATTCATATTCTTGGCTCTCTAATTCCTTTTTTAAGTCGTCTTCAGTATATTTATTCATAATTTAATATGATTTAAAGTGAAAAACTTTCACCACAGCCACAAGTTCTATTTGCATTAGGATTATTAAAAACAAAGCCTTTACCGTTTAAACCTCCTGAATACTCTAAAATTGTTCCAGCAAGATATAAAAAACTTTTCTTTTCAACGATGATTTTTATATTATTGTGTTCAAAAATTTTATCCTGTTCGTTTTGTATATTATCAAATTTTAATTCATATGTAAGCCCTGAGCAACCACCACTTTTTACACCTACCCGAACAAAATCAGTTAAATGATTAAAACCATCTTCTTTCATCATTTCAATAACTCTTTTTTTGGCGTTTTCGCTAACTTGTATCATATGCTTATGTAGATTGATTCTAAATAAGTGCAAATATAAACTAATATTAAGC
>WFNC01000216.1 GCA_015488785.1 Flavobacteriales bacterium
AATGTCTATACTCATTTTTCTTTTTTTTTGATTCTTTTGCGTAAAAAATTATTCATTTTTTTTACGCTCAAATTGTAACTTAGCGAATCGATTCACTAAGTTACAATTCTGCTCCTGCTCGTATTTATTTTTTTAACATAAAAAAAGCAAGTTCAAATAGGCTTCCTCGATTTTATTTATCAAGATTATGTCCAAATCCTTATTAAGTCTTTTTTACGTAATCGGTAATCAAAACGATGTGTTGTCCATCTACTTTTCCTTCTATGTATTTTTCGTTATCCATATCAAGCGATATTCTTCTTACAGCTGTTCCTCTTTTGGCTGTAAAACCTCCTCCTTTTACTTTCAAATCTTTGATTAAAACTACAGAATCTCCAGCTTTTAATACTACTCCATTTACATCTCTATGAATTACTTTTTCATCATCAGAAATGTGGTCGTCTGTTGCTTTTGCCCATTCCAAACTATCTTCTTCTATGTAGAACATATCTAGTAAATCTTGTGGCCAACCTTCCGATTTTAAACGATTTAGCATACGCCAAGCCACAACTTTTACACCTTCAACTTCGCTCCACATACTATCATTCAAACATCTCCAATGATTCGCATCCATTTTTTCTGGATGCTCTATTTGGTCGATGCAAGTATGACATAAATATAATGTATCTTTTTCTGTTCCATCTGGTTTTGGGGCTATTCCATATAAGGCTAAATCTTTGTCTGCCGTACACAATTCACATTGAGAATTGCTTCGTTTTTGTAGTGCTTTTTCTAAACTCATTTTTTTATTTATCTATTTATATAATTTGTTAATTCTTTTCGTGATGCAGTATAAGTCAACAAGATTGACAAGGTATAATAATTATTTTTATCGTAAGCAAAAGCGTAAGCATATTTTAAGAAAGATAGCTTCGTTTGTTCAAAAGTAAACTGTTCTGTTATTTGTTTTATTGCAGAATTGGAGAAACATTTTCTGCTATTCTTCAGGCTACTTTTTGCAACACTCAATTTATTGTTTTCAAAAGTTTCCGTTTTTACT
The DNA here is from genome assembly GCA_015488785.1 of Flavobacteriales bacterium. Taxonomy (GTDB): domain Bacteria; phylum Bacteroidota; class Bacteroidia; order Flavobacteriales_D; family Parvicellaceae; genus S010-51. Next base: position 1,040 of record WFNC01000216.1, read on the forward strand.
AAATTCAATACTTGACTTTCTTTTGCTTTACTAGCAATCAAACAATTCTCATTCTGAATCGGTATTTCTTCAACAGTTTGATTTGAATTTGTAGCATTCTCTATATTTTCGATTGTTCGATTAAGCTCCTTTTCTATTTTTACAACTAATTTTTCTTTTTTCACCTCCTCCTTATCAGAATTTTCTGGATGAGATTGAATTGTTTTAAGTTCTGTATTGTACCCTATTTCTTTTCGCTTTACATCATATTTCTTTAACTGTTTTTCAGAATTGGTATTCTTGTTAGCCTCTTCATCCAAAATATATTTTAACTCTAAGAAAGACGTTTTGTAACCTTTTAATAGTGCTTTTACCAAGTCATCAGACACCGTTTCGTCTATCATTTCATCAACATCCATCGATAAAGTCGTTCTTGCCGAAGATTTAAAAGTATTGGCTCTAACTTTAGGCAAGGTTACTTTACCTTCCGAATTAAATTTAAAATTCCCTTCATACTTAAATGCTTTTGACTCTATTTTTAAGGGGATGTTTTTTAATGGCTGACCATTTCGAGTTAGTGAAATCTCAATTTCTGGTATAAACTGAAAACTAACAAATTTCAAATCTTCCTGATTATGCGTTAGTACAACCGACGAAATCAAGCTTCTATATTTATCTATTATCAACTGCCCCAAAAAGACCGTCCTTCCTTTATATTCTGTTTTTAAACGCTGTCCCAAATAGGGCTTAATAGCAGATATTGCCATAGCATAAGCAGATATCGCATTCGGATAATCGTTGTTCTCGTCATAAATTATTGCTTGTTCCAAACTAATAAGCGCATCCTCTATTGCCAGTTGTTTTTGACGTTCGACCTCTGCTTTACTTAGCTTGTAATAAACCCAATATTCATCTTTATTTTCCCAATGTGCTATTTGCTTGCAACCTGTCAACTGATTATTGGTAAATGTCTTTGAGGTTGTCTTAAACATTTCCGTAAATTTTCCATTTTTCTCTTGTTGATTCAAAATCGAATTACTTGAAACAGAAACGGATATTTCCGACGATATTTCTTCATAAGCATTTTTTTTAGCCAAATCTCTAAAATCCAAGCCCTTCACTTTTTTAGAAATCCCCACACCTATGTAATCAGACTGAGAAAGCGGGTGATTTTGAACCCACTCTGGCGCTTTCGAATAGTCCAATGTTTTCACTGTTGACGAACAAGCCGACAGCAAAACAACGGTCAATATGTAAATAATGTTTTTCATACTATTCTTTTCAATCAATTTTCTCTCTTTTAGGTTTCTTTACTTTGGGCGTTCAAGCAGGCTATCCACTCTATCTTTTTTGTAAAAAAAACAAAAAAGGATGCCGTTTCAACTGAGCGATAGCGACTTCACGAACTCTTATAAATTAATAAGAAAAAGTGAGTAATCCTTAACGCAAAATAGTTAATCAATTAATCTTTTTAGATTTTAAAAGAAAATAGAATTCAATAAAATCTAAAAATAATAAATAAAAAACCTTAAATATATTCATCCTAAATAGATGCAATACAATTAGCTTAT
>WFNC01000217.1 GCA_015488785.1 Flavobacteriales bacterium
ATGGTAAAACCGTTGCTGCAATGGATGTTTTATTCCCTGGAATTGGTGAGATTATAGGAGGTTCTCAACGTGAAGAGCGTTTAGCTATTTTAAAAGAAAAAATTAAAGATTTTAATATAGAAGAAGAGCATATTTGGTGGTATTTGGATACCCGTAAATTCGGTACAGCTCCACACGCTGGTTTTGGTTTAGGATTTGAACGTTTGATTATGTTTGTAACAGGAATGTCTAATATAAAAGATGTAATTCCTTTTCCTAGAACGCCTAAAAATGCTGAATTTTAAAATATAAATACCCTATTTAGGGTTCTCTAAAAAGATTTAAAAAACTACTAAAACAGTGATTCTACTGATTTTTAGATTTTTTTATGTGAACCATTTTATACTTAATTGATTAGCTATGGGTTGTGAATCTATAGAGTTAATAATATTTAGCTATAAACCTCTACTAAATTTTTAGTAGAGGTTTTTTGTTATTCGTATAGATTATTTCTATACAGATATAAAAACAATCAATTTGACTTATTATAAAGTTAAACTTACCTTTGTTTAAAGAAGTTATAAACCAAATTAATACAACTAAAATGAAAAACTTAATCGGAATAGACGTAGTAAAATCGAATATTATTAGTACAAACTTAAATGAATTATTGGCTGATTATCAATTGTTTTATCAAAACCTAAGAGGCTTACATTGGAATATAAAAGGAAGAGCTTTTTTTGAATTACACTTAAAATTTGAAGAACTTTATAATGACGCTGTAATAAAAGTCGATGAAATAGCAGAAAGAATATTAACTTTAGAAGGAGAACCTTTACATACCTTTTCTGATTATTTAAAAGTCTCTCAAATAAGAGAAGAGAAAGGAATTACGAATGGTATTGATGGTATAAAAATTACGATTTCAAATTTTTCCACTATTATCATAAAAGAAAGAACAATACTAAGTTTAGCAACCGAAGCTGATGATGAAGGAACTGCAAGCCTAATGAGTGATTATATCTCTCAAACAGAGAAAACACTTTGGATGCTTAATTCATACTTAAAATAAATTTAGTTATGCAGTACATTTATTAACTTTTATTCAGAATAATACAAAGTATTGCATAAACAACGGCATAAAAATTGAATAGGTTTGGAGTGATTATTAAAAAATAATTATGTACTATTACATAACTAAAATTAAACACATACAAATTATGAAAACTAAAACAATAATTTTAAGCGTACTGGCTTTTCTTTTTCTTTCTATTTCTGGGATTTCTCAAACAGAAAAAGAACTTTATGAGCAAGGACTTAAATACAAGAAACAAGTAAACAACAAAAAAATGTTGGTTACTTTCAAAAAACTAGTTGATTTAAAACCCAATAATGTAGATTATTTGTCAAACCTAAGTTTTGCATTTAGCAAAGTTGGAGCAAATTTAGATGACGCATCAACTCAGAAAAAGTATTATGCTAAAGCAAAAGAAATTGCTACAAAAGCAAAAGAATTAGATGATAATAACGCTTTTGCTCACTACTCTTATGCATTGGCATTGGCTAGAGAAAATGAAAATGCAGGATCTAAACAAAAAATATCTAATGCAAAAGAAATTCAAACAGAATGTAATAAAACATTGGCATTAGATCCTAATGAAGCTGGAGCTTATCATATAATGGGAAGATGGCACAGAACATTTGCTGGGTTTGGAAAAACGAAAACAGCTTTAGTAAACACATTTTTTGGTGGAAAGCCAGAAGGAGGAACGTATGCAGATGCTGTTACTAATCTAAAAAAAGCAATAAAATTAGAACCTTGGTATATGTTGCATACTTACGAATTAGCCGTTACTTACCACGAAATGGGAAAAGACGATTTGGCTAAAGAATTTGTGCTTAAAGCAATGAAATTACCACAATCTTACACAGACGCAAAGAAATGTTATGTTAAGTGCGAAGCTTTACTAGCGAAGCTAAAATAAAAATCATAAAACAAAAAAAGCCTTTCAATTAAATTGAGCTTAACTGAAAATCAGAATTCTCTCATATTAGTAGAGAAAAAGACTTGAAAATTTAACTTACGAATTTGAGAGAGTTTATAATTTAGTAAAGCATCATAAACACAAAAAGGCAGCACTATATCTTAAGTATGAGGATGCTAAAATTGAGAGACTTCTTCTCTTAGAA
>WFNC01000218.1 GCA_015488785.1 Flavobacteriales bacterium
ATAGAAGCCCATCCATCATGAATAGCTCCATCAATATTAAGAATATAAGGTCTGCCAAAACTCATAGAATTAGACATAATTAAATCACCTTTTTTCAATAATCTTGATTTTTTAGCTCCTTCAGATGTTATTTTTTGTTTTGTATTATTAACATATTTTGAATTAGGTATAGTATCTCCTATTTTTATCCAAGAAACACCATTTTTATCATCTGTAATAAACTTGGCAATTGGACGAGGTGATGCGCCTCTTTGGATTTTAGCAATCTCACCAAAAGTCTTCCATTCCACCTCAACACCCTCCAACAATTTCTCTAACTCACTCATGCTTTACCTTTTTGTTTCGCTGTTTTTTCTAGTGCAGCAATCGTTTTTAAATAGTCCTTCTCAACATTACTTAGTGTTTTTGCCTTGTAGGTTTTATATTCTTGTTTGGCTTTTTCTTTAGCTTTTGTATTCGAGATTTCGCCAGCATTTTGGAGTATTTTCCTATTGGTAGAAGCCAATATATTATCTAGTTCGGCTACATAGTCTGTCATACGCATTTCCCGTTCTTCTATTGCATTCAGTTCTGCCAGATCAAAGTATGCCGCTACTAGGTTGTTGAGTACTTTTAATTCTTTTTCTGCCAAAAAATTCTTAGCAACCATGGCTTCCGCCTGAGTAGGCTGATCTCCTTTGAAGTTGGTCAGTCCAACAAAGGGTTTGTTGCTATCTACCCGCAAAAAAATCACTTCGCTAGCGGTATGTCCATGTGCTGCGTAGTGTAGTTTGTTTTGTACTATTTTAAAGAAAATACTACTTTCTTCACTTTTAGAGTTGTAATCTGTAGCTGTAGCGTACAAGTCTAATACTTGGCGGTACATTACTTTTTCGCTAGAGCGTATATCTCTAATACGGTTTAGTAACTCCTTCCAATAATTTCCACCGCCAAGGTTTTTGAGGCGGTCATCGTCCATAGTAAAACCTTTTACGATATACTCTTTTAAGCGTTGGCTAGCCCAAATACGAAATTTTGTAGCAATGCTCGATTTTATTCTGTATCCTAACGAAATAATCATATCAAGATTGTAAAAAGGTATCTCCCGTTGCACGTTTCGAGTTCCCTCTAATCGAACCTGTCGGAAATTCCGACAGGTTGCATTCTTGTCAAGCTCACCCTCCTTATAAATATTCTTAATATGCTCTACCACATTTGTTCTGGAAGATTGATAAAGCTCTGCCATTTGTTGTTGCGAAAGCCATACGTTTTCATCTTCAAGTCGAACATCAATTTTATTAATTCCGTTATCAGATTGATAAATAATTATATTTCCTTTTTGCTCTTCACTCATGCCTCAATCTCTTTTACAATAGCATCAATATCGGCACGTAGTTTATCTATTTTATTAACGGTTATAGCTACTTCTTTATTCAGCTCTTTAATATCTATTTTTTCTCTAGTATCTTTAGGTTCTACATAGCTATTTACAGAAAGGTTGTAGTCGTTTTCGGCAATTTTAGTATTGTCTATGGTGGTGGTTATGTGTGCTACTTCTGCTTTAGTATCAAACATTTGCATAATTTGCTCAATATGTGAAGGGTAAAGTACATTATTGTTGGTTTCTTTTTTAAAGAAATCTTCACCAGTAGCATCTATAAATTGTGTTTTGTTTTCTGTTTTACTTTTAGAAAGTACTAAAATAGTTACCGCTATAGATGTACCATAAAAAAGATTAGGTGCTAAGGCTATAATCGTTTCTACATGGTTATTATCTACTAAATATTTTCTTATTTTTTGTTCTGCACCACCTCTGTAAAAAATACCAGGAAAACACACCAATGCCGCTCTACCTTTGCTAGATAAATAACTTAAAGAATGGAGTATAAAAGCAAAATCGGCTTTAGATTTTGGAGCTAACACACCAGCAGGTGCAAAACGGTCGTCATTAATGAGTGTAGGGTCAGCATCACCAATCCATTTTATAGAATAAGGCGGATTGGAAACAATGGCATCAAAAGGTTTATCGTCTCCTAATTGTGGGTTTATTAATGTATTGCCAAGCACAATATTAAACTTATCGTAATTCACGTTATGCAAAAACATATTCATACGTGCTAAGTTATACGTAGTATGGTTTATCTCTTGCCCATAAAAACCATCTTCTATAATATGATTGTCAAAGTGTTTTTTTGCTTGTAAAAGTAAAGAACCAGAACCTGCGGCAGGGTCGTAAATTTTATTTATCTTTTCTTGCTTGTGCATTGCCAATTGTGCTATCAATTGAGATACGTTTGTTGGTGTAAAAAATTCACCACCAGATTTACCTGCATTAGCAGCATATTTATGAATTAGAAACTCATAAGCATCTCCAAATAAGTCTATCTTACTATCTTTAAAATCGCCTTCAAGTTTTAAGCCTTCTACGCCTTTTAGAACATGTGCCAATCGGCTATTTTTATTATCTACCGTGTTTCCTAGTCGGTTACTTGTTGTATCAAAGTCGGCAAATAGTCCTTTGATATCATCTTCTGATGGATACCCATTAGCAGAACTTTCTATAGCAGAGAATATTGCAGCTAAATCTGTATTTAGATTTTCGTTATCGTTGGCATTTTCAACCACATTTACAAAAAGTTGACTAGGATAAATAAAATATCCTTTAGTTTTAATAGCATCATCTTTTATTTCTGGTGTGATTACATCATCTGATAGATTTGGATAATTTACACTTTCGTCACCACCTTCAATGTACTCTGTAAAATTTTCACTTATAAAGCGATAGAAAAGTGTTCCTAATACAAAATGTTTGAAATCCCATCCATCTACCGAACCACGAACATCATTGGCTATTTTCCAGATTTGACCTTGTAATTCGGCTCTTTGATTTGTGCTTGTCATTTATTGTCTTTTTCGTTAATCAATTCTTTTACTTCTACGTTCAAAATTTTTGCAATTTCAAAAAGGACTTCCAATTTCGGTTGTCTTCTGTTGTTACAATAATCATTTACCATATTAAAACTTTTACCAAGTTTTTCAGATAACCACGTCTGTTTAATACCTCTTTCGTTAAGCACTTCTTTTATGCGATTCATAGCAAGAAATTATTTGGCGATTAAGATAGTAATTTGTCGTTAATTAACACCAACTTAAATGAGTTATTTTTATGTGGTAACAGTATTCATTATAAACAAAGATAAAAGAGTACAACGTATTTTTTTTACGTTCTGGTAAAAAAAACATCAAGTACCATTAAAAACCATTGGGTACTATTAGGTATTATAAACAACCATTGGGTATTATGAGTAGCCCAATTTCCTACTAAAAGCGACAAAAACAAAACAAAATCAAAAAAAGTTTACCAAACATCACGTGAAGTTACGTGAGGTTTCATGAGGTTACGTGAGGTTTTGCTAAAAAGTAGGCGTAAAAAAACTCGCACTTGGCGAGTTTAGTTTTTTGCTAATAAAAGCTATTATTTTTTTTCTTTTTGAACGTTTTTATGAAATTCGATTAGTTTTTCAAACGAAACGGTATCAATTAAGGTTTCTTTTTCTTTTTTTTCTCCCAGAATTAAAAATGATTCTAAGAATAGTTCAATGTTTGAAGGAGTCCAACCCATTTCAGTTTTTATAAAAGGATATTTTTCAAAAATACTATCAATTGTAACTAAATTCATCTTTTTTTGGTCTGTTGGTTTCGGTAAAGTTATAGAATTATATTCTAAGTCGTTGTTTTTTTGTAAACAAATAATATTTCTATTCATATTTTATAATTTAATTTTAAGTTAGTTATTTTTTTAGAAGTCAATAATATTTCTATCCTTGTTTACTTCTGAGACAAACCTCATTGTTTTGATAAAGCTTTCTTCTAAAATCATTGCTTTATTCTCTTTTCCACTCAAATAGCCAACAAACATTCCACACCTAAACATAGTTCCAATTTTCATTGCAGTCCATCCAATTTTTTTTACTTGGGGGTAGAGTTCAATTAGTTCCGATGGAGAATAGTGCAATATATTTGACATAGTAAATCGATTTAGATGAGTTAGTATAACGTAGAAATGTATAAAAGAGTACGCATAAAGCTACAAAAAGTTCATTTTTTAACAGTTATAGACTAAAAAATGGCTTTTTTTTAAGTTTTTTTATAAAAAAGCAGGTACTAGCCCCCCTTTAGTCCCCCTCAGGGTTGTCGTCCCCTTATAACGAGTGTCTGACATTTGTAATCAAACAAACAGATATGGAGAAGTTAAAAGGTAGTATGTTGATATTTCCAAGTGATATTCAAATCATTACGGGGTTTACAAAAAAGGTAGCCGAAAGGGAACATAGAGTTGTTAGAGATGCTTTAGGCAAGAAATCAAAACGATTATCTGTTCGAGCGTACTGTTCTTTTTTTGAGCTTGATTATCAGGAAGTTGTTGCCGTTCTAAATCCATATCGCTAAAAACGAATGTTATGCGATTACACAAAAAAGACATCACGATATTTATTGATTTATGGTTACAAAATGACCCAATGGTATGGGCAACTTTCAGCGACAAACAGCGATTTATTCTTAATCTAAGAATAGTAAAAGAGTATTCATTTAAAGAGATAGCCAAACAATTAAAAATTGAAGAACGAATGGTTCGCTTAATCTTTGAATCTATTCTAATGAAGATGGAGAAGGTATTTGATAAGCAAATTGCAACAATACTTCATTTTATTAATGACAGATTGGAACGACCGAAAACAAGGATAATTGAAACTGATTTTAATCAAGTGTTTTTGAATTAAACCATCAAAGGTTACTAAAAGTTACTCTAAGAATGAAAAAGAACTAATTGGTTATTGGAGGCTACAATCAGTAAATGAAGTCGATAAAAGCTCCTCAAATTTGTAGAAACAAAATACGAAATATTATGGAAGCATTACTCATTATCAATTCAATCTTAGTTGCAATCAGTCTTTACTTTATTAAAGATTTTCATTCAGAATTTAAAAACGTATCGAAGAAGGTTGAAAAACTGAATCACAAAATAACGCTCATTACAATGAAACTGAATGAGCAAATCAAAACAATTAAAAAAAAACTGAAAAAACTACACAATTAGAACATTAATAAGATGAACACAATAAAATACATAGCAATTGGTATTGGAACTTTTTTAGGAGGCAAATATTTGTTATCACTCAATAGAGCTAGACATAAAATCTTAACGATTGTAACCGCTAAAAAAGATAAAATAAATGCACAAGGCATAAGTGTTTTGTTGAGTTACAACATTAAGAACCCGACTAGCGCCAATGTAAAAATGAGAGCTCCATTAGTCAAGTTGTTGTTTAATGGAAAATTATTAGCAAGTAGCACAATGCAAGTCGTGGAGATTCCTCAATCGGTAAAAGATGCTGAAGGTAGAATTGTAATCAAGGCATTTAAAGAGACAGGGCAAATTTCAACTAAAATACAAATCCCTTGGCTAAGTGTTTTGAGTATCAGCCCTCATTTATTGACAAGGCTACAAAATCAAGATTCAAGCGAAAAAATAAAGTTGGAAATAGAAACAATATCTCAAATCTATACACTAGCAGGAGATTATCCAATAGAGGAAAAAACAACCATAGAATTATGAAAACAGGAAAAAGGCATATTAAAAATGGGAATGAGTTCAATGGTTTGTTTCCAGAAGTAAAAGGCGAATTTAAAACGATAAAAAAAGTCGCCAATTTAGATGACACAATCCATCTAATGAAAGAAGTGGTTGCTACTACATTGAAAGATACAATAGCATTGTCCGAAATGTTAGAAGCTCCAACACAAAAACAGACTTGTTCAAACATTTGGAATTTCTGTTTTAGTCATTTGCAATATACCAAAGACGAAATGGGAAAAGAGCAAATCAGACGACCCGCTAGAAGTTGGCAAGATAGAAAACAAGGTGTGGATTGCGATTGTATGAGCGTATTTATAGGCTCAATACTAACCAATCTTGATATACCATTCTCATTCCGATTGACAAAATACGAATCATCAGAATTTGAGCACGTGTATATCATAGCACACACAGATCACGGAATATTAATCTTGGATGCAGTAATTCACGAATTTAATCGAGAAGTACCGTATTCAGCAAAAAAAGACATCAGTATGGAATTGCAATATTTAAACGGTTTTGAAGACGAAAATGAAGACTTTGACCAATATGACGAATTAGATGAATTAGAAGATTTTATTGATAATGATTATCCAATAGACGCACAAGGTTTAGCAATGGATGACGAATTATTGGGGTTGGAAGGCAGAGCAGCAAGAAGAGCAAGACGTGCGGCTCGTAGAGCAAAACGAAAAACAAGAAGAGCAACTCGAAGAACAGAAAGAAAACAACGTAGGGCAGAAATAAAAAAGTTACCTAGAGGACAACGTTTCAAAGCGAGGTTAAAACAAGGCATTCATGTAATGAATCGATTCAACCCAGGTGCGGCATTATTAAGATTGGGAATATTAGCAAGCGCAAAACTCAACATAATGAAAGCATCAAGCAAATTGAGATTTGGTTATTGGACAGATGCAGAAGCAGAGCGTAATCACATGGATATGGGAAAATTCCAACAACTCAAACGCATTAGAGCAAAACTAGAAAAAATATTTTTTGGAGCAGGAGGAAAAACGGCAAACTTAAAGAAAGCCATCCTAACAGGAAGGGGAAACAGAGACAAAAAAGTAGTTTTAAATGGCTTAGGTGAAATCATTAGTCAAGTGTATGATGAAGACGATTTGAGAACCATTTTAGGAGATGATATTTATGATGATGAAATTGTAGATGATGGTATAAATGGGTTAGGAGTTGTAGCTACAGCTTCAACAGCCACAGCAGTAACGGCAGCCGCAGGAATTATTGGAACAATAGCCGCATTAATTAAAAAGCTAGGAGGATTATTCAAAAAAGGGACACCACAAGCAGAACAAGAAATGGTTCAAGACAATACCGATAATGAAGAAGAAAGAACAAGAAAGTTCAGTTTTAAAAATCTAGTTTCAACAGTTAAAAATTCAGGTATAAAATTACCGAGTCAGTTTAGGAATAGTAATGCTTTAATAACTCAAAAATCAAATCCTATACAACAGTTTGATGAATATTCACCACCAAGTTATAGTCAAAGAGCATCCAGTCCAACAGTATCAGAAAAAGGAGATAGTTCGGATGGAAAAGATTCTAAAGAAAAGAAAGGAGTAGTGGAATGGGTAAAAGCAAATCCATTGTTAACCGCAGGAATAGCCACGGTAGCAGTTGGAGGAACGGTACTAGCCGTAAAAGCTATGAAAGGAAAGAAGAAAGGATTGGCAGGAACACCAAGAAGCAAGAAGAAAAAACCTATCAAATCGGTAGCTAAAAAGCGTAAAACAACTCCTAAAAAAAGGAAGAAACGCAAAACTCCAATTCGCAGAACGACAGTAAAGAAAATAGAATTACTGTAATCCATTATTGTCAAATTTTAATTTAAGAATTATGAAAAAGAAAGGAAAAAATACAACAAAAAAGAAAGGGATTCTTGCTCAATACAAAGCAAAAAAAAGCAAAGGAAATATAGCCAACACGGGACTTAAAACGTTAGTTGATTTGCTACTTGGTTCAACCGTAGGGGCAGGAATTGGGGCGGGAGCAGGACAAGCCGCAATACCAATTGGAATCTTACTAATTGCAGGGAGTCATTATTTAGATGAGGAAACAGGGATTTTAAGAATAGCTGGTTCAGCCACCATTGCGTATGGAATTGGAAAAGCAATAACCAACAAACAGATTGCAGATGCAAATCAAATCAATGGTTTAGCAGGAGAGTCAAGCAAAGCAAAAACAAGATTGAATCTATTTAAAGATGAAGTTTTTACAGCTTTCTACCTTGATAAAATCTACAAACCCAAAGACAAAGAAGCAACAGAAATAGCCATTGAAGGCATTGGTCAAATAGACCTTTCATCATTAGATGTATTTGAAGACGATTTGAAACAACAAGCCATTGAATTTGAAATGGGACAAGACGATTTGGAAGGGTTTGAAGAAGATTATAAAAATGAGATAGAAGATTTCTCTTATGCAATGATAGATGAAGATCCTGACTTGACAAATATCTAAAAGTAGAAAACAAAAACCAAGTATTAATCAAAAGCCAAAAAAGGCAAATTAAAAACAACAGTTATGACAGATGATTTAATGAATAGCGAATACAACAATGTAGGAGAATTGTTCGGTATTGGCGAATTGGAGAGAGCTACACACGGTATGTCTTCAATTAAGAAAGCAATGTTTATCCGTAAAATGGCAGGACAAGTTCACGGTTCGAGAAGATCCAGAGGAGAAATGGAAAAATTCTTTAAACAAGTGCCAAAGCACGTAAAAAGAGAATTGTTAAAAGGAGGAGTAAGATTAACAGATTACACTATTTATTCAACCAAGTTGATAAGTTCTAAAACAGTTAAAATGTTTGAGCCACAAGACGATAAAGAGGTTGGAGTTAGAAACATTTCCAACGCAAAGTTACCTAAGAATATGGTTTTCTTAGTTAGTGGAATCTACCTTTTAACAGGTGCTAGTAAAGAGTTGGCTAATTCAGAAGCGAACAAGGCTATCAATTTCAAAAGTGTAAATACGATACCTGCTATAGCAAATGGAGAGTTCAGTTTGAAAGCAAACAGAAAACAAATAATTCCAGAAAATCAGTCTATCAGGCGATTTATTACAGACAATGATAGAACAGTTCCAATGGGCTATTACAAATTGGATAACCCACGATTAATCAGAGATGAGGAGTTAATTGAATTCACTTTAGAATTAGGAACTCTTTTCGATATTCCAAAAGAACAATTCATCTACATAGGACTAGACGGAACAGGAACTACACCTTAAATAAGAGTTTAATTGGGGAGTAAAAAATCAAAACTCCCCAATTTTAATCAACTATTCACATAGTAATATCAAATAAAATGAGCTACAAACACAACATCATAAAAGAACGATTCGATTTAAAAGTAACCGAACCGAACCAAACATTCAAAGTAGAATTTGAATTGGATAAGAACGCAAACTTTGTAATAGGATTGGCAATTACTTCAGATAGAGACGACCTTTTGTTTTATAGAGGGACTCAAAAGATTCAGTTGAATGACAAGGAGTTATTTCCAGAAAATTTTGAAAGTCGTTTGTTAATGTCTGGTATCAATGTGTCGCCAAATGACAGAATGATAAAGGTAGGAACTTTAGATGCTGGAAACGGAAGGTTAGAAATACTGTTCAGAGATCAGGAGCATACTAACGCAAAGTTTATCCCCTACCGTGTTTCAGTTTATACATTTTCAATAGTTGAAAAAACAAATGACAAATGTTAAAACAAATTGTACATATCGTCAAGGTCACAATGAGAGGTCAAAAAAGCCAATTTCAAATAAAGTTACCACTAAACACAACTAAGATTTTAGATGTGAAAGTAACAGCTAATCCAAGTTTTAAAAAGCAAGACGGAGATACATTTTTATTTCCAACAGAAGTCGGTTGGATTTGGTTAAGGCTATCAGAACTAAGAGATGTTTTTTATTGTGAAAGTTTAAAATTGAAAACACAAAATCACAACCAAACCATTCTTAATCACAAACCAATAAATGATTTTGGAAACGGAAACTTTTGGGTACAAGGTAAACAAGAGACCCCATTTGATATAACAGCCGATTTACATACCAACTTACTAGAAGGTTACTACATAGATCGGTTTAGAAAAAGAGTTGATAACAACTATGAAGTAAGAATTTATTTAACCATTAAAACTGAATAAAATGACTGAAGGATTCGCTCTAGAACTAGCCAAACAAGCAATGAATGAAATGGGGATTGGCGAAAATTTCGTAATACGATTTAGGCATTTTCAAGTCCCTCCATCATCTAAAATTGAGTTAAAAGGAGATAATGAATTATTGATAATCGTGAAGCCAGACCGATTTTTAAAAGTGTATTCAAAAGCAGGTATTTACAATGAGTTAGACACTCGAATAAATGAAATGCAATACATACACAGAGGATTGACAGTCATAATCAATCAATTGAAAAAAGGCTTTTTACAAGTTAAGATTTTACAAATAATACCAAAAATTAAGCAAAATGGAAAACACACAGCAACATAGAGAATACCAAGGACAAAGAAGAAAAAAGAAAAGTTCTGGTAAAGTATATCGAGAAGTGTATAATCCAGAACGAATTGAACGCTTGAAAAATATTATTTCAGATTTTGAAAAACAAGGCTCAAAAAAGTATTATTCCATTTTGGTAGATGGAGAAACGGTAGTCGCTAAAAATCACAACGCATACAACTTTGACGGGTACAAAAAATACCTACTCAGTAATACACACAACATTGAAGTTAGAATGTATTTCGGAACATCTCCAAGTTCAAATAGGCACATATTTCAAACAGGTCAAGCATCATTGCAAGGCATCAGACAGGAAGATGTAGAAGAGCAAATTAAAAAAGCATTAGCTAAACAAAAGGCAGAAACGGAATTAGTAAATCTTCAAAACGAACTCAAAAAGAAGAATAAGAAATTATTAAAGATGAAGGAGCTTGAAGTTGAAATTGAAGAACTCAAAAAGAAGCAAGACATCAAAGCATTACTAAAAGAGGGAATGACTTTAGTCCAGAATTTTAAAGGGGGTAAACCACCTGCACTTCAAGGAATACCAGAAAATAATGCAGAAGTTAAAGTTGAGGTAGAACAAGAATTTGAAGAAACCAAAGCCGATAAGTTTTATAATCAATTGCTCGACAAGTATGAAGAAAAGAAAGTGATTGAAGCGATAAAAACTTGGCACGTATTCACAAAATATCCAGAGCTCAAAGAAGAGTTTATTGAAATTGTTAATCAAAAAATAAAGAAAAATGGAAAAGCATAAATTCACAATCAGCATTACGGGAAGCAAAAAAGATGCGACCGACAAAATCAACGCATTGGCAGTATTAGCCGCTAAGTTGTCAGCAGAAACATTAATAGGATTCGCCAAAGTGGTTAAAGAAGATCCATCAAAAGTAGAATTTGCAAAACACTATTTAGGAATATAAAGCAAAATGAAAAACGAAACAAACATACAAACGATTCCACAAAATCAGCCTACTGTCAATATTAAATTGGACAAGGAAAAACAATCTTGGTGGAACAGCTTGACAGACAAACAACGTCAAACCATTGTTTCGTTTTCTATTGTTTTAGGACTATCAATAGTCTCAGTAATTGCTATCAAATTTGCGAGTAATAAAATTAGAAACATTGTTGCCAACAATGAAGAGAATAACAGTTTTGGAGACAAGCAACATTCAACTTGGGCAAAGCAACTCAAAATGGCATTTGACAATGACGGTTGGTGGGGAACAGATGAAAATGCAATTAGACAAGTTTTAAGAGCCGTTCCGTCACAACAAGATTTCCAAAAAGTGCAAACTTCATATAGAAAACTGTACAAAGGGAGAAACCTAATTGAGGATTTAACAGATGAGTTAATGTCAACAGAATTTAACGAAATGTTAGCTATAATTCAAGCCAAACCAGAACGGTCAAGAGCTATAAATGAAGGAGCGATATATAATCCTCACGCTTGGGCAACTCGCTTATACAATGCAATGAGTATTTATTATGCAGGGATATTCCCTGGTACAGATGAGGCTGCAATTTTAGCCGTGTTCAACGAAATGACTTCACAAAAAGCATTTCAAGATACCGAGCAAGCCTATCAATCTTTGTACTCAACCTCACTATCAGAAGATTTAGATGGAGACCTTGATTGGTCATTAAATTGGAGAGGTATTATTAATCAGAAACCAAATCAATAGGTTTTACAATACAAGAAACAATGGAAAAGAAAACAAAATATCTATTAGTTGGTTTAGGTGTGGTAACAGTTGGAGCAAGTGCATTTTTATATCTGCAACATCAAAAAAAGAAAAAACAAAGTGCTAATAATTCTATCACAAATTCATTTACAAGTAATACTTTACCAATACCATCAAAACCAAGTTCGCATAGTGGAAGTTCTTCAAGTAGTGGATTCCCACTCAAAAAAGGAAGTAAAGGGAGTTTAGTAACCAACTTACAAAATGCGTTAATCAAAAAGTATGGGGCAAGTATATTACCTAAATACGGAGCAGATGGTGGTTTTGGAAGTGAAACCGTAAACGCATTAGCATCAAAAGGATTTCCAACTACGGTAACAAGTGAATTATTTTCAAAAATAGTAATTGGAGGTGGCTCAAGTTCAAATAATAGTAGTCCAGCTTCTTCAATTGCTAAATCAATTCATTTAGCATTATTACAGAATAGCTTAACCAAAGTATTAACAGCATTAAGTAGAATTAAGAATGTAGCAGGGTATTCAGTAGTCAATTCAGAATTTAAGAAAACAAGAGTTGGCTTAGTACGAAAAACATTAGTTACAGCCTTGTTGGATCAATTCTATACATCAGCCCAAAAGAAACAAATCAATGCAGAATTTTACCGAATAGGTTTAAAATATGACGGTTCAAAATGGGCATTATCTGGTTTTTACGGATTAGGAATAGACCAATTAGTAACCATAGAACCAACACATATTTGGGATGATGACGGACGAAAAATGAATGTACCCACAGCAACTATTCTAGGAGAATATTTAGATGCTAACAACGGAGTAACAGAATTTGAAACACTGGACAGAAGAAGACTATTTGTAAAAACAACATCAATAAGCTACGCACAATGATTAGAAAAATAAAACAACTCGCAAAAGACAAAGGCTACATCATTTATGATGAGCCATACAGATTAAATATTTGGGGATTCAGAGCCAATACAGAATTACCAAATTCGTTTGATGATGAATTACACGTTTTTACAAATGTGGCTAAAACAGGAAAACCAAATTGGGCGTACCTAGTTTTTAAAATTACAACCGACCCTGGTACTTATTGGTTGAAGAATCCAATGAATCCAAAAGGAACAGCAATTCTAAAAGCAGGACAATACAAAGACGTTTACCGAATAGACAAACATAGAGGGAAGTATTACGCTCTTTGTCAAAGAAATGGAAAGGTAACAGTAGTAAGAGATTACGACAGAGATGCAGTTCTTGATTTTTACAACGGTAGAGAACAAACAGGAATGTTTGGAATAAACATACACCGAGCAAGAAAAGCAGGAGAAACTTATAAAATAGATAGGTATTCAGCAGGTTGTCAAGTGTTCAAAAATGCAAATGACTTTAACTTCTTTATGAAAATGTGTGAAGTACACCGAAAATTATATGGTAACAAATTCACTTACACCCTTGTAGATAAGCGAATGGAGTTTAGATCCAAACTTAAAAAAATAACAATCAGTTCAGTATTAATCGGTCTTCTTTTAGGAGGATACTACTTTATTTCAAATGAAGAATAACAATGAAAAACAAAATAACATATCTCGATTTATTCTCTGGTTTAGGAGCCTTTCCAAAAGGGTTACTTGATGCAGGGTTTAAGTTTTCTAATCACTATTACAGCGAAATAGATAAGTATGCTATTGCCAATTATAAATACAATTTTAAACAATCAAAACACGTAGGAGATGTCACAAAAATCAAAACGAAAGAAATTCAAAGACCGGATATTATCACATTCGGATCTCCTTGCCAAGATATTTCACACGCTGGACACAAAACAGGAATCAACGGAGGTAGAAGTAAACTCTTTTATGATGCAGTTGGAATTATTGACAAATTGCGTCCCAAAGTTTTTGTCTTTGAAAATGTCAAAGGGTTATTCTTTAGTAACAAAGGGAAAGACTTTGAGGTCGTACTTAAAGAAATTGCCAACATTGGGGTATATGAATGCCAATGGCAACTTATTAATACTGCCTGGTTTTTACCCCAAAATAGAGAGCGAATTTTTCTTGTCGGATCTCTTAGAGAATTCCGTATCCCCCAAATATTTCCTCTCATCACGGGATATAAAGAAAATCAAAAAAGGAAAGCTTTAGTAAAACTAGTTGGTCGAATAAATAGAGGACAATCAGGTAGAGTTTATTCTGAATTTGGCTTTTCGCCAACACTTACAGTTGGTCACGGTTATGGGAATGGAATAGTTAAAGTGGGAAACAAATACAGAAAACTAACCCCGATAGAGTGTGAAAGATTACAAGGTTTACCAGATGATTGGACTAAATATGGAATCTATGAAAATAGAAAAGTAGAAATAAGAGAATCACAACGCTACAAGCTTTTAGGAAATGCAATAACAAGTTTAGTAATGAAACTAATCGCACAAAAGATTTATCCCGCTTTTAGCAATGGAATTAATGGAATAAAGGAGAGTAAATTAGAATTAAAAGCAGAACAATTATTAAAAGAACTACAAAATTTATAAAACAATGACAAAGCAAAAATTTACATACAGCAAAATGACTTTCATATTATCAATAATCGGATTTATTGGAAGTGTAGGGTTCTATTTAGGAGTTTTGAGACAAGTGTATTCAAAGCCAAACAATATTGAAATTCAAATTTCAGATTTATCAAGAGAAAACAAAGAATTGAAAACGCAAATCACGGTACTTACCAAAATGGTAGATGATTGTCAAGACAAGTAAAAAGTAAAACTAACCTAACACAACGACAGAATGATTAATGTTCCTGAAATATCGTTACAATACGAAAGAGATACATCAAAAAAGATAGATAGAAATATTTCAAGTTCTTATGATGCCTCAAAGTTTTTTCGTTCACTATATAAAACAGGAAAAATTCAGTTACAAGAATCACTTTATGTGTTATATCTGAATCAAGCAAATTATCCAATTGGCTATTACCAACATTCTTTAGGAGGAATAGATTCAACTGTTATTGATATTAGAATTGTGTTAGCAACAGCATTAAAATCATTAGCAACAAGTATGATTATAGCTCATAATCATCCAAGTGGAAGAGTAAAAGCTAGTAATTCAGATATAACGTTTGTTGAGAAGTTAAAGAAAGGGGCAGAACAATTAAACATCAATCTTTTAGATTCTTTAATCATTGGTAAAGACGAGTATAGTTCTATGGCTGAATCTGGTTTAATGGGAATTGAAGCTCCGTATCCTATTTCATTATCGAAGTCATCAGTAATTGAAGATGAGAAAGCTTACTTCCAAACAATGGTCAACCATTTAAGAAATGGAGATAAGTTAAATCGTCCTAAAACGGAGAAGTTAGCAAATAGCTTAGGTATCAATGACCGAACATTAATCAAAGAATTGACGGAGTTAGCAATTGTAATTCGAGCAAGAGAAATTGCATTAGGTTCAGGTTCTCAATTTGATAAATACAATGACATTGTTGAATTGTATAAAAATCAAACAAATCTATCCTTTAGAACAAGCCAAAGTATTTTACTTCAACAATATTCAACTCCCGCACCAATTGGTTATTTAATGGGAATATATTGTGGAATTGATTCACATACCAAATCAGTGTTTGAACCCTCAGCAGGCAATGGATTGTTGACTATTGCAACAAAACCAAGTAGAGTAGTAGTCAATGAAATAGACCCAATACGAAATGAAAATTTGGTGAGGCAACGTTATAAAAAAGTTTTATCGCAAGATGCTTCAGTAGAATTTTCAGGGTTTTTAAAATATTTTGATGCAGTTATAACCAATCCTCCATTTGGAAGATTGAGCAAAGCAGAAACGTATGAAGATTTCCCTATCAAAGAACTAGACCATCATATGGCACTCACAGCGTTAGCCACAATGAAAGCAAAGGGTAAAGCCGCAATTATTATCGGAGGTCATACCACTTGGGACGAAAGGGGACGAATTCAAAAAGGTAAAAATCGAATTTTCTTTAATTATCTGTACAAATATTACAATGTAGAAGATGTAATTCCAATTAACGGAAGCAAACTCTATTCACGCCAAGGAACATCATTCAATACACGATTGATATTAATAGATGGAGCCAAACCAAGACCAAATGGAGTTGCACCATTACGAACCGAATTATCAGCACAAGTAGTCAATTCATTTGATGAACTATTTAATCGAATCAATATGTATAATAAAACTTCATTCAGCCAATTAGAACTAGAAGCTCTTGAATTAGAAAGTCAATTGTTGTCTCAAGAATTAGGAGCACCTTATTTACCTGCATCAGATTCTTGTTTTACGCTTGATACACAAGTTCCAGATGCAATGGAATTTGAAATGCACACAGCAATCAATAGAATCAAGCAAGATGTTGGCGGAGATATGGATAATTATGTACGTCACAGATTGGGATATAAATACAAAGCGCAGTTATGCAATGCTTTATCTGCCGAACAAATTGATGCAGTTGGAGCATCTATTTATAATATTGAAGCATTAGGTCAAGCCGTAATCATTGGAGACCAAACGGGAATAGGTAAAGGACGTGTTGCGGCTTCAATGATTCGTTATGCAGTTCAGCAAGGAATATTACCAATTTTTTTAACAGAAAAAGCAAACTTATTTTCAGATATATATCGAGATTTATCGGCTATTGGTTCAGAAAACTTACGTCCTTTTATTGTAAATGCTAGAGGTAGTAAAACACAAATAAAAGATGAAAACGGAAATGTAGTTTATGAAGCATTGAGTAAATCGGAACAAGATGCAATTTACAAGTCTCGTAAAATACCCCAAGAGTATGATTTTGTGGTAGCAACTTATTCTCAATTTAATTCACCAAAAAACAAACCTTTAAAACCTCATTTTCTATTGGGAATTGCACGAGGGTCGATTTTGATAATGGACGAAAGCCATAATTCAAGTGGTTCATCCAATACAGGAATATTTATGCAAGGGGTATTAGCAAAAACTAAAGGAGCAATATTTCTTTCAGCTACTTTTGCTAAGCGACCAGACAATATGCCGATTTACGCAATGAAAACAGCAATTTCAGAAGCCAATATGAGTAAAGAAGAATTGGTTGATGCTATAACAAAAGGAGGTGTTGCTTTGCAAGAAGTTCTAGCAAGTCAGTTAGTAGCAGAAGGACAAATGATAAGACGTGAGCGAACTTATGAAGGGATTGAAGTTAACTACATAACATTACTCGACAAAGCAAACGAACACAAAGCAATTGCTGATAATATAACCAATATTATTCGAGACATTATCAAATTTCAAGAAGTTCATATTAGCGACAGAGTTGATGAATTAGATGAGATAGCTGCCGCAGAAGGAACGCAAGTTGATTTGCGAGAAGGAACAAATCAAGGAGGGGTTGATAATCAACCGTATTTCTCTAAAGTGTTTAACATTATTAATCAAATGTTATTTTCAATCAAAGCAGAAGCAGTAGCCGAAAAAGCGATTGAGCGATTGAAACAAGGAAAGAAACCTTTGATTGCATTTGCTTCTACAATGGGTAGTTTTATTGAGCAAATGGGAAGTGTAGGAGATGTGATAAAAGCAGATTTTTCAATTGTATTAGACAAAGGTTTGCAAGGTGTGTTGAGATATACGGAAACCTTACCAAACGGAGAAAAAGATTACAAATATTTTAATGTGTCAGACTTGTCAGTAGAAGCACAAGACGAATACGGTCGAATATCTGAAAACATTAGAGAAATTTCAACAGGGATAACCATATCGCCAATTGATGTAATTGTTCAGAAAATTGAAAATGCAGGTTATACCGTAGCAGAAGTAACAGGAAGAAAACTCAAATTGAGATTAAATCTTAAATCTGGAATGGGAGAAATTGACACCCGAAAAAAGTTAAATACAAATGATGCTTTTAGAGAATTTAACAACAATGATGTTGATGTTTTACTGATAAACCAATCAGGAAGTACAGGAGCATCAGCACACGCAATTGTTACCGATAAAGTCTCAGAAAAGGAGATAAAACAAAGAGTTATGATTGTTTTGCAACCCGAATTAGATATAAATACAGAAGTTCAAAAAAGAGGAAGAATCAACCGAACAGGACAACTTTTAAAACCAATCTATGATTATGTAAATTCAGCTATTCCAGCCGAACAACGGTTAATGATGATGTTACAAAAGAAACTAAAAAGTTTAGATGCAAATACGTCTTCAAACCAAAAACAAAGTAATAGCATTTTGGATGTTCCAGATTTTTTAAACAAATACGGAGACAAAGTAGTTCTTGAATATTTAGAAGAAAATGAAAAGGTTAATGATTTATTAGGAGACCCTTTAAACTTAGGAAATGGAAAAGAAATAAAAGAAGGAGGGGCACATAAAGTATCTGGACGTGTAGCAGTTCTTTCAACCAAAATGCAAGAAGAATTTTACCGTGAAATAAAAGACCGTTACGATACTTTAGTTGATTACCTAAAACAATCTGGGGATTATGATTTAGAAGTAGAACAGTTGGATTTGCAAACAGAAACCATATCGTCAAAAGTTATCAAAGTTGGTAAGGGAGGAAATTCAAGTTTTGGAGAAGATAGTATTTTAGAAAAAGTGAATGCCAATGTTTTGAAAAAACCATTCAAAGCAATAGAGCTTCAAAATTTAGTTCAACAATCCTTGAAAGGAAAATTAGAACAAGATATAAAAGATGAGTTGTATGCTGATTATGAAATGTTTATAGCTTCTTATTTGCAGGAAAGAATTAATTTGATTTATGATAGATATAAAACATTAATAAACAATATACCAAGCGAAAAAAAAGTATTAAAAGCATTAAAAGAAGATCCAGCTTACGCTAATCAATTGATACGTGAACGTACTAAAGAGTTGGAAGAAGCAAGAGAAAAGCGAATAGCAGATGAAGATAAAGTAACACAAAACAAAAAGAAATACATCAAGGGTTTGTTTTACTATTTTAGAATAGGAAAAAAGTTACTATATCCTGTTCCTTCTTATGACGGAACAGCTCAAAATCAACTAGCCGTTTTCTTAGGCTTTCAGATAGATGCTAAAAAGCCAAATCCTTACGCACCAAGTGCTATTAAATTGAGATTTGCAATTGCATCAAGTCAAAAATATTTGGCTATTCCTGCTAGTTACATCAAAGATATTCAAGCTATAAAGGGAGCAAGTATTGGAGTTGGCTCAGTTAGTTTGGACGAAATTTTAGAAGAATGGACAGAAGTTATTAAAGAGAATACAAAAGATAGATCCATACGCTACATTGTAACGGGAAATATCCTACAAGCCTTTTCATCTTTTAAAGGAAAGTTAGTGAGTTACACAACTAAAAAAGGAGATGTAAAAAAAGGGATTTTAATGTCAGAACATTGGTCAATTGATAATGAAATCAAAGGGCGTGTAA